>JAAFHR010000036.1 GCA_013298455.1 Betaproteobacteria bacterium
GTGTGACGAGGTCTCTTGCACGCCACAGATTTCTAGCGCGTAGGGCGGAACGCTTGCGGTTCCGCCGAATGCGCAGCGGTCATCGAACGGGTGGATTGAAATGCCTTCGGCGCGTTCAGTAGGCGAAACCGCAAGCGTTCCACCCTACCGTCACAACGGGCGTAAGCAATCTGCGTAACGACGATTGCATCAGCCAGACACCGGAAGCCAACGCTCGGTTCGCAGCTCTCCGGACGCATTGCGCTCCACGGTGTGAGGAGATCTCTTGCACGGCGCGGATCTCTAACGCGACGGAATCGAAATGCCGCATTGGTCAATCAGGTGCTCGCGTACGGCCGCTCCGGTGGATCGGGTTGCCCCCGCTGGTACCTCTAGGCTGTTCAGAAGCGCGCTCCCGTCGACGCCCACCAAAGCTCGTCGCAGCAGCAGCGCGTCGGTTGTTGCCTGTATTTTTCCGTCGCCTTCGATGTCGAGCAAACAGCGCTGCTGAGTGTAGGGCCCGCCCACGTAGCGAGAGATGCACAGCCCCTGGGCGCTGTTGTAGACGCAGTTGCCCGCGAACAAGAGCTTTCCATCTCGTTGCTGCAGGGCGGCCGACTGCGTCAGTGAGTAGTTGCTGGGGGCGCCCAAAAACGCAATACGGAACGAGGTGTCGACCGTACCGTCGGGGTGGTAGCGAACGTAACAATTGTTGCTGGCACAGATGCCCGCTTGAATGATGCGGCCGTCTGCCTGCATGAGGCCACCGGTGGCTCCATTTTCGCCCGTGGTGGGTTGATCGAACACGAAGCCGTTGGTGCCAAACTGTTCGACGTTTAACCTGCCGCTCTCCTTCGAGTATCGAGCGAGGCAGATGGATCGGCGTGTCGCTGCAGTGGTGCCCGCTTGCGGGTTGCTGCACGATCCGCCCACCACGATTTGACCGTCAGGACGAAGCATCAGGGAGGTAGCGAGTGCACTACCTGTGGTGTCCGGCACGATGGCCGTTCGCAGCCAGCTGCTGCTGAAGGTCGTGTCGATTTGACCGGCCGAATCGAGGCGAAGCAGGCAGAACGAGTTACGTGTCGTGTCCCCTTCAGTGCCACATGAGGCCGCAACGAGTAGCTTTGAGTCGGGCTGCTGCACGAGCTGTGCATCAAACTGCGAAAACGCCAGCGAAGTGGCACCCATGTTCTTTGGAAGGTAGTAGAGTCCGTTGCTTCCGTTTGGAAAGCTCTGGTCTTGCACGCCTTGTTTACTGAGCCTCGCCATGCAGAGCCGATTGTCACAAGAGCTCAAGACGACGACCTGCCCGTCGGCTTGCAGCACGGCCGCCAGCGGGATTTTTCCCGTATCGGCGAATAAATCTATGTCGGCAACGCCAGGCCGGCTCGACGGCCCCCAGCGGGTGTCGAGCTTGCCGCTGGGGTCGATTCGAATGACGCACGGGCTCGGATAACACCGCCCCACGACCAGCACCGCCCCATCCGGCTGCAACAGCGCAGTGGCCACCGTGGCGATGAACTGAAATGGCGTACTTCCGATTGTCGGTGGCGCACCTGAGGCGGTGGCCAGACCGCCGACGCCATAGCTCGCGTCAGGCGTCCCGTCACGATTGACCCGGCGCACGCAGACACCGCCATTGCCGCCGCCCGTGGCTTGGGTTTTTGGCAGGCAGGTGGCTAGGATGAGGATTTTTCCGTCGTTCTGTTCGAACAGGCTCACGCCGCGTCCGCTGAGTGAATCATCGATCATGTCGGTGAAGCCGATCCGGAAACCACCGCCCCAGCTCGGATCCGATGCCGTCGGCGCGAGCACCGTTTGGGCGGTCAGCGGAGGCGCGATCGACACGACGAGCGCAAGCAGGAGCAAGGGCTGTGAAACCCGCCGAGCTAATCTCGAGACACATCCCGTAAGGATGCTGAGCGGAAAAAATGGAAATGGATGCGTCATGGAATTCGGGCCTCTGATCGCTGGCTAAAAAGAGAGTTGACACTGGGTGTTCAAGTACGCTCGCAGCGACGGCCAATCGCGCCGCGTTGCTGCTGGGCTCAATGGCACGTTGTCGAAGAGCCTCGGCCCCGTCAAGCCCATGCCGAGCCTGCTCAGAAGCGTCACGTCACTATCCCCAAGCGATTGATCGCCATCGAGATCGAGCGAACAGGCAAGCGCTGCCTGCGGCCCACCGAAGTGCCGCGACACACAGATTCCGCGATTGATGAGTCCTCCGGGTTGGCAGACGCTGGCGACCAGAAATTTGCCATCACGGGCGCGCGCGAAGCCCACCGCTGACGTAGCAGTGCTCGAATGCATTCCAATAACAACGCCGTTAAAGTTGGGGCCAAAGTCACGATCTAGTCCGCCGTCGTGATACTGGCGAATGCAGGTGCCGCTCGCGCCAGCATTTTCGGCCGGGTCGCAGTTGCCCGCTACGAGCAAACGGCCGTCAGGTAACACCTGTAGCGCCGTGGTGCTAGTCGCACCGCCTCTGCCAACGGACGTAGTTCGCCCCGATGACGCGAAGGAGAAGTCCCACGCCCCGTCTGCCGCAACCCGCGCCACACAGCCCCACACGGTTGAGCCGGTGACGCAGGTGCCACCCACCACCACGCGTCCATCGGGGTAGCGGGCAATGGCGTTTACGGTGACCACGTTGGTGTTGGAATTGGGGATGAGCGACGTGCCCGCTAGTCGAACCGTTGCAAAACCAGTGCCCTGATAGCTCGTGTCGGTCGAGCCATCGGCATTAAGGCGCACCACGCAAGCCTCGTTGAGCACTGTGTTTCCGCTGGTACGACGGCACGGGGAGGCCACTAGAAGCTGCCCGTTAGCCTGCTCCAGCGCCGCGCCCGCGTAGCTCAAGCCGCCTGCGGCACCATTAAGCACAAAGCCGTTGGTACCAAAGTTAACGTCGGTGTCTCCATCGGCAGTCAGTCGATAGAGGCACACATTGGAGCCATTGCCCACCACGCAGCTTCCCGGAAATACGAATTGGCCGTTAAAGGTCTGAAAAAAACCAGTGACCCACTTTGCGGTAAACGCGCCCAAAAAGCGCCCATTTTTGGGCGACTGATTCCCGAAACTGGTGTCGATACGTCCATTGGAAAAATAGCGCACCGCGCAGTAAGCAGCGCCTCCCCCGTTTGCGCACTCCCCGCCGATCACGATCTTGCCATCGCGTTGAATCACCACGCCCGTCACCAACGTTCGGGCGGTGCCGAAAGACGCGGCGAGCCGTCCGCTGGCGATCAATCCGCTCTGGCCGCTGCCCCAATCGGCGTCGATTCGGCCTGTATCGGTGACTCGCCCAACGCAGAACGACGCTTGCCCCGAAATGCTGCAATCCATCGCAACGACCGCACGCCCGTCGCTCTGCATGGCGATTGCGCCGCTCGAACCGGCTGTGCTGCCCATGTCTACAAACAAGGCCTGGGCTGCACCGTTGACCGTCGCCCAACTGCCGTCGAGTGTGCCCGGGATAGGGGTCTGCGCCATGGCTTGGAGATGCATCGTTAGCAGCGCGCCGATGCAGACGGCGTTTCGCCATGTCGCGTTTGGCGGCCCGATACGCGCAGCGCAGCTCGCTGTACTGGTTGGTTTAGGGCGAGCCCCTAACCGAAAGATTAACCATTCGAACATGTATCCCCCTCATGAAATCCGTCGCTCTAGGCAGACTGCGTCTGCCTAGGACGGTCTGGGGTCAACGCGGCGCAATACCGCGATTGACCCCCCTAAGGTAGATACGGAATCGCGAAAGAATTTCGGACATCGTTGAGTTCATTCGACTTTGTGTCGATCTCATCGAGCCGGCTCTAGCGCCCAGACTTAACCCGGGCGACGAAAAGCACCCGAGAGGCCCGTAAAACCATGTCCGGTTTGCCGCCAAAAGCACGTCTCCCTGCCAACAGGCATTCGTTTGGTGGTTGTGGATTTCGCCTTGGCCACGATTGTGGAGCGATGCTGCATCGTCAACGTTAGTAACCATCTACGAAGTAGGGAAACTCATGAAACAACGATCAATCGACCCCCAGCAGTCCATTCGCAAGACGGTGACCGCCCTCGCATGTGCTTTGTTCACGTTAAACAGCACGGCGCAAAGCGGAGCTTTTGGTGGCGGCGCGCCCGCCGTTACCAAACCCGCCGCTCCTTTATCAAAAGGCCTCACCCCAGCACCCGCGTCGCCACCTGCAGCGCCGCCGCCCGCTCCTGCACCGTCCCCGGTGACTGAGACGGTCGCCTGCCCGCCCAACGCAAATTTAGGACTACTAAACGCGCCTGGTCAATGGGTGAGCGCCGCTTCGCCACTGACTTTGAGTGGCGCTGAGTTGACGGGCACGGATTCAGCGAGAACTTCCACGATGGTCTGCCGTTACCAGGGCGCGGGCTTTAAGTGGGAGCTCCAGCAATGGGTGCAACGAAACTACAAGAGCTGCACGTTAAGCGGCACGTCGTTCACTTGCACAAAGCCGTAACGGCAAGAAATCGTGCGCTCAAAGTGGGGCCTGCCGCTGCAACCGACGACGGCTCACTGATTCAGCAGGAGCGAACCTCTCGTGAAGGTTTACCGAGACAACATCCTACTTCACGCCGAGTTTCGCACTCAAAATCCCCGCCACGGCCTTCGCATCATCGAGCTGCACATAGTGCCCCGCGCCGGCAATCATGTTGAGCGAATGGTTTGAAAACAGCGTGCTGAATTCCTTCGCGACGCCCGCGTTGAGGAACGGATCGTCGCTGCCGAAAATGATGTGTACCGGTTTTTTGAATTGCTTGAGCCGTGGCACTTCTTTGGTACGTTGATCTATTTCGGCCCACAGTACCGAGGTTGAGCTGAAAAACGCCGGCCGAATCGAGGGGGCGGCGTTGGCGAAGATCGGCACATAGGTTTCGCGACTCGCCGGGTTTGACATGAATACGCCGACTTGGTTGGAGAGTCCGCTTTGAAAGCGGCTGGCTGATTTATTGGCGCCCCAGATGGCTAGATCGCGAATCATGCTCGGTTTGGAATAGAACTCAATGGCCTCGGGCGCTTTGAGTGTTGCCATCGGTGAGTAGTAGGTGTTTAAAAGCACCAAGGCCGCTGTTTTTGATTCGTTATCGAGCGCCCAATCGATGCCGGATTGACCCGACAAATCATGCACGATGATGACGACGTTTTCGAGCTTCAATTGCGCGATGATGGCGTCCAGATCGGCGCGCTGACTGGCTACGTCGTAGCGATGCAGCGGCGGCTTTTCCGAGGCGCCCCAACCCAAAAAGTCGAAGCTGACGATGTGAAATTTTCCTGAGAGTGCCGCAATCATCGGGTCGTAGAGATGCTGATTGTCGGGAAAGCCGTGCATCATGACGAGCGTTGGCCGAAGCCCCTTTGAGGCGATACCGAATTCACGGGCGTTGATGGTGAGGCCATCGCTGCGCTTCACTAAATGACGGATGCTCGGTTGTGAGGCGTCAAAGCGCTTGACGTAGTTGTCATAGATCGGTTGCGTATCTACCGTTGTCGCGCAACCTGTTAGCGCAATGACGCAGGCGAGGAGGATGAGGAATGTTTTTTTCACAGGAACCTTTCGTGGTGGTGTCGCCAACTCGGGTGGTGAGTTTCGCGATGACTGTGATGCTAGGGAAACACAACACGCTCGCCAATGCGTGTGTGGGTTACGGCAACACTAACCACAGGTTCGCAATCAATTGCGCTCCTCTCCGATTTCCTTTGAGGGAAAACTGCGAGCGGCGAATCCATTTGCTTGGGAACATACCAGCGATTCGGTGGATCGGTGCTACCCGTCGCGCCGACGGTTGGCTTAAGGATTAATCCGATAAGCAGCAGAAATCGTGGCTTTTGTAGGCGAGCGGTGAAACAATTCGTTACTACTCCAAATTCAATAAATCCACATTCACATGAGCGCGACACTCCGACATTCACGTTACTTGGGAGACATCGTTTTTCAACGCACGCCGATGGGCGACTTGATCCTCAACAGCCCAACGGCGCGTGTTCGTAGCGAGTGGCGACGGATGCTTGAATTGTTGGATGGGCGACGCACGGTCGATGCGGTGGCCAATGCGTTTCGTGCGGGCGACGCCCTAAGATTGACCAGCGAGCTCTTCAACGTGGGCTGGATCGAAACGATGGCTGGCTCGCAGGAGGCCATTTCTGCAAGCGACTCGATGGGCGCGCGAGCGCCGCTGACGGTGGCGCAGTTCGAAGCTGCGCAACATGCGGCTGCAGACGCAACGCGTGAGCTTCTGGGGACCACGGCACGTTCGCTGGTGAAAGAAATCAAAGCCTGTCGCGATTCGGCGATGCTGCGAGCCGCCGTGGATTCGGTGGGTGATCGTCTGTCGCGCGTTTTGGGTAAAGATGCGCTCACGATTTTTGTGGATTCGGTTCGCAGCGCCGCTCGCACCGCGTAGCTGCGAGGGGCGGCACGCCCGACAGTTGACACCTTAGCGGTGCAAAATGCTCCCAACGCATTTGCCACCGTCTCTTCATGATCCTCGCAACGCACGCTGCTTCCGAAACGCTCCCCGCTGACATCGCGTTTGAGGTTTTACCTCGCGACCTGTCGAGCTACCGTGACGGCAACTGCGGCATACCGTATGCGTTTGTTTTCGACAGCGGCCTGCCCGGACCAAGGGTTGCGATCAACGCACTCACGCACGGCAACGAATTCTGTGGGATGGTGGCTGTGTGCGCCTTGCTGGATGCGGGTTTGCGACCCGAACGGGGAAGTTTGAGCTTAAGCTTTGCGAACGTTGCGGCGTATGAAAGTTTCGACATCGCCGCGCCGTTTGAGAGCCGACAGCTCGTGCACAACCTCAATCGTATTTGGTCGGATGCTGAATTGGCAGGCACCACTCGAAGCCCCGAATTTGATCGAGCGCGCGAGATGCGGCCATTGTTTGATGATGCACACGCTTTGCTAGACATTCATTCGACCAGCCAAACAGTGCCGCCGTTTTTTGTGTTTTCGCCAGCGACCAGCGACGCGGCAAGCATTTCATTGGCCAACGGAATCGGCTTTCCTCCGGTTCAGCTCCTGATGCCCGGCGGCATGCAAACGGGCACGCCTCTGATCGAATACGGGCCATTTGGCCCCGGCCGCGCTGTGGCGCGCTCGTCCGAGGCATTTGCGCCTGGTGCGGGTGGTGCGGTCGTTGTGGAATGTGGCCAACACTTCGCCGCGAGCGCCGGGGTGTTGGCGACGCAGGTGTCGCTCTCCTTCCTTCACCACACGGGCGTGTTGAGCGCCTCAAGCGCCGCCGAATGGAGCGTGAAACTAACGGGTGTTGATGTGTTTTCGCAACCCAAACAACCGCCACAACGCTACGAGCTGCTCAGCACCCACGTGATCCAAACGCCGCATTTGCGCTGGGTTCAGCCGTTGCAAGGTATGGAAGTGTTTGCCAAGGATGAGTTGATCGGTCACGACGGAGACATTGAAATTCGCTCCCCGTGCGATGACTGCACCATCTTCATGCCGCTAGCGTCTTATCGGCCTGCGGTGCCGGGGCGCGAGGGGGCTTACTTCACTCGTCGAGTGGCGTGACCGAGCGGTCGACAGTTCGGACGTCGCAGCGCTCGACACTGTTTTTCGTAGATCGATCACATTGCAGGTGCAGAGCGAAGCGGCGTAACCTTTCCATCCCGCACTAAAAACTCAACACGCATGATGGCTTCGCCCTTCTGATCTTTGAAGGTGTAGCCCACGAGCGCCAGTTTTTCACCTGCTTTGATTTCTGCGACTTTCCATGCGTCCATTCGGGTGAGCGGCGCGAGTTCGATGTTCCACGTTTTGTCTTTTCGCGTGGGCGCCTTAGCGTTACCCAGAACGGTTACTGCGTCGACATTGGCGGATTGCTTCGGGATCGCGAATCGCGTTAACGCTTCGGGTGGGTTGGCGCCGTTGACTTCCAGCACCAGCTCCGCATGCGGGTTTTGCCACTTCGCGCTCTTGACTACGCCTTCAAGATAGATCGGCTTCGTTTCATCAAAACTGCTCCATCCGTGGTGGGCGAGCGCGGCGGTGCCCACGATAGCGGCGAAGGCGAGCGTTGAATACTGGAGGAAAGTTCGTTTCATGTTTCTTTCTTTCAATGAGCAAGGTTTGGCGAACGATTAACTCTGCAGGCCGGATTGACAAACGCAGCGCTGTCGTCGGGTGCAGCGGGGTTTCGTTCTTCAAGCCAGCCTGCCGAGCGGCGCATCAACCCGGCCGACTCAGCGGCGCATCACACATAGGCGATCCAGCGGCCACAAACAATCACAGCGACCCAAATCGCCAGCGAGAGCGCAGCCTGACAGCGTGTCACGAAGTTTCGCGGATCGAGTGCGCCTCGGCTATGGAGAATACCCGCGTTGGTAGCGGCTGCGAACAGGAGCAACATCTTGATGAGAAACGCGCCGTTACTGATGAAATCGTTGGCGCGCGATAGAAACATCAGACTGCCAGTGGCGGCCGCGCACGCAAAACCAAGGAGCGTCCAAGGGAGCGATGCCTTCGCCAGAGCGTTGGCGTCAAATTGCCTCAGTCCAAAAACGCCCACATTGAGAAGTCTCAGATCAACGATGAACAGCGTTCCGAAGGTCGTCGCGATGGCGATCAAGTGAAGTGACTCAAGCGCTGGATAGACCAGCGGCGCAGTGCGAAGCCACACCGCGAACGGCCAATCATGAAGCGCGTGGGTAAGGCTTGGATTCATAGTCTGAGTTTACGTTCGCAGCGTGGCAGCTCACGCAACTCATGAAAATTGAGCCAACGCGATGCGGTTAAGACTATTCCGAAATGCCATCGATTCCCGACTGCCGGTAGGTCGCTGTGGCTTAGCTAGCTTGTGTTGCGAGGCCACACGTCCGAAAATCGAGGCAGGGGATGTTGATGCGCCAAGCTTTGCCCGAGAGCGCGGCGGGTGCGGCAACATTTGATAACAACTCAGTTGGGTGGCGCTGGTTTCATGAGTATTTTGTTTCGCATTTTTATAGCGATTTTTGCTGTTTCATTAGTTGCGCAGTCGTTCGCCGCAACGAGAACGTTTGCTCCGCGCTACAGCGCGAATGCCAAGGGCGACATTGCCTTTGTGTCGAACGTCAATATGACCTGTCCGGTGGGCGGAAACTGCCCAGCCGCTCAGGCCAACGTCTACAACGCCTCGGGCGGTGGCACCAATAATGGCTACTCGATGATCTACAGTGACATCGATTCGGTGGCGGGCACGTTTAACTCATCCTCGGCAACCCTCGCGATGCCGCCGGGCTCGACGGTTGCGTTTGCGGCGCTCTACTGGGCGGGGCAAACCAACGTCGCGGCACGAAACACCGTGTTGTTGTCCACCCCAACCAACGCGGCCTACCAGACCATTACGGCCACCCAGATGGACGATGCTGCGCCTTCAAACGCCGCCTCGTATCAGGGTTTTAGGGATGTCACGAGTATTGTTGCTGCTTCGGGCAATGGCATCTACACCGTGGCCAACGTGCAGTCCGACCTGACGTCGAATCAATACGCCGGCTGGTCGCTGGTCGTGGTCTACAACAATTCGACACTGCCGACGCGTAATTTGGTCGTGTATGACGGTTACCAGCGCGTGTCTTCAAGCACGCCACCCATCAATATCGCGCTCTCGGGCTTCATCACACCGCCATTTGGCCCGGTGAGCAGCAAGCTCGGCGTGATCGGCTACGACGGCGACCGCGGCTCGACGGAGGGTACGGCGGGTTTGCTGTTCGGTCCCAACGCCAACACCTTGACGCCAGTGTTTAACGCGGTCAACCCGCAAACGGACGTGTTCAACAGCACGATTTCAACCCTTGGCGTTTTGAACACTGGGCGCAACCCAAACTACCAAAACACCCTCGGCTACGACGCCGATATTTTCACGCCCAACACGCCGCTTCCCAACAACGCCACCAGCGCAGCGGTGCGTGTTCAGTCGAGCGGTGAGACCATCGATGTGGGTGTGATCACCATGGCCACCGACATCTTTGTTCCCAACATCAAAGACACGTTTTTTAAGAGCGTTGCCAAAGTGGGAGGCAGTGCTGGCAGCAACGTGATCCCGGGCGACACTTTGGAATACACCCTGAGTTTCTACAACTCTGGGCAAGACGGTGCGCTCAATGTTCGGCTGACTGATCCGCTCCCGGCCAACGTGAGCTACCTGCCCAATTCGATCGTGGTCACTAACACGCCACAATCGGGCCCAGCGGTGGTCAGCACCTCGGGCAGCGGCGCGAGTGATGCTGCCGGTGACGACATCGCCGATTACGACAGCGCCACGCGCCGAATCAACGTTCGTGCCGGTGCTGGCGCGACGGCTAGCGCTGGCGGTACGCTGATTCCGGCCAACGCGTCGAACTTGCCCTCAGTGCAAGTGAAATTTCGCGCCACTGTCAACGCCGCCACACCCGGCGGTACGGTGATTGATAACTTCGCAACCGTGTCGTCGGTGCAGCAAACGCTCGGTGGCACGATCACCGATGTGTCGGACGCCGACGCAGCGAGCCCCGGCGATCAGCCCGCTCGGGTCGTCGTGGCGTCGCCGGATCTGACGGTGAGCAAAACGCCCGTGGGCACGTTCATTCAGGGCCGAACCGGCAGCTACACCATCACCGTCAATAACATTGGCGCGGCGCCTAGCTTCGGCTTGGTCAGCATGGTCGACACCATCCCTGCGGGGCTCACCCTCACCGCGCTCTCTGGCAGCGGTTGGAGTTGCGTGGTGGCCAGCGCCACCTGCACACGGAGCGATGTGCTCGCGGGCAGTGCTTCCTACCCTGCGATCACTGCAACGGTCAACATCGCGGGTGATGCTCCCGCGAGTTTGACCAACGTCGCTAACGTAAGCTGTGATTGCGAAGCGAGTAACGTGCGGGGCAATAACAGCGCCAACGCCGTCACAACCATTGTGAGCGCGCCGGTGCTCCAAACGACGAAGGTTGCTGACAGTACCTTCACGCGTGGCAGCACATCGAGCTATACCCTGACCGCAAGCACCAGTGCAACGGGCAGTGCAACCAACGGCAGCGCGGTCACCATCACCGATAACCTGCCCGGCGGCATCACGCTCAGTGGCACGCCGACGGGAGCGCCGAATTGGAGCTGCACGGGCGTGGCTGGTGACACGAGTTTCACCTGCACGAGCACCGCTGTGATCCCGGCAGGATCGAGCTTTTCGCCGATTTCTGTGCCGGTAGGCGTCGGTTTGTCTGCGCCGAGTGAAGTGGTTAACACGATCACGCTTTCTGGTGGCGGCGCGATCACGCCAACGTCCGCAACTGCGATCACGCCGGTGAGTACCAGCGCGGATCGCAGCGTTTCAAAGACGGTTCGAAATATCACGAACGCTTCAAATGCCATCTCGCCCAACGTTGGCGACACCGTTGAATTCACGATCACCGCAGGCAACGCAGGCCCGTCGGTAGCCACTAACGTCGTGGTTAATGATCTGCTCGACGCGGCGCAGTTCACGTTCGTCTCCAGCAACCCAGGGCAGGGCGCTTACAACAGCGGTACAGGCGTTTGGACTGTCGGCACCTTGCAGCCCAATACCACTGTGGCCTTGACGATTCGCGCAACCGTCGTGGTTGCTGGCAACCTCAGTAATACCGCCACAATTAGCGGCACCGAGTCCGACCCAGTCGCTGGTAACAACACTGGCACGGTCACGCTGCAAGGCCAGAGCGCCGATTTGAGTTTGACCAAAACGGTGGACAACGCGATGCCCAATGTTGGCGCACCGGTCGTGTTCACGCTGACGGTCAACAACGCCGGACCGAGTGCTGCTACCAACGTGCAGGTCACAGATTTGCTGCCAGCGAGCCTCGCGTTTGTTTCGGCCAGTTCACCCAATTACGACGCCGCCACGGGTTTGTGGACGGTGGGAGGGCTTGCTGCAACAGGTGCAGGTGCTACCTCGAGCATCACGATCACCGCGAAACCTTTGGTACCCGGCGCGATCATCAACAAAGCGGAAATCACCAAGAGCGACCAGTTCGATCCGGATTCCACCCCGGCCAATGGCCTTGCGGGCGAAGACGATCAAGCGCAGGTCACCCTGATGGCGCAGCAAGCCGATGTGTCGATCGCAAAAGCAGTGGACAACCCCAATCCATTGGTGGGCGAGACGCTCGTCTATACGATCACGGTGAGTAACGCCGGGCCATCAACGGCCACCGGTGTTGTGGTCTCAGAAAACGTTCCAGCCGGTCTCACGCTCATTTCCGCAACGGGTAGTCAGGGCACGGTCGCGCTACCCACGTGGACTGTTGGCAGCATCGCCGCCGGTGCTCGCGCGGTGCTCACTGTGGTGGCCCGCTACGACGGACCAGGTCGTGTGACCAATACCGCAAGCATCACAGCGAGCGATCAGCCTGACCCTACGCCAAACCCACCGGTCAGCGTGACCGTGCCGAGCCAAATCGCCGACTTGTCGCTGACCAAATCCGTCGACAACGCCACGCCCAACGTGGGCAGCAACGTGACCTACGCCATCACCGTGCGTAATGCCGGGCCAGATGGTGCCACGGGCGTTGTGGTGAGCGATCCCATCCCTGCAGGCTTGGCCGTGGTTAGCAGCACGCCTTCGCAAGGCAGCTTCGATGCGGTGAGCGGCGATTGGACGGTGGGCAGCATCGCAAACGGTGCCAACGCTAGCTTGCAAATCACCGCAAAAGTGACCGGGCTCACTCCCATCACCAACACGGCGCAGATCAAGGCATCCCGTCAGTTTGATCCGGATTCAACGCCGAACAACAGCGTGGCAACGGAAGACGATCAGGCATCGGTCACCATCACTCCGCAGAGCGCTGATCTACGTTTGTCAAAGAGCGTCACGCCCAACAATCCAACGGTGAGCTCGCCGGTTGTGACCTACACAATTGCCGTTCGAAATTCGGGGCCGTCAACTGCGAATAACGTCACCGTTGAGGACGTATTGCCGGCGGGAGTCACGTTCAACGGCGGCTCGGCCGTCGCTTCGGTCGGCAGCTTTGTTGAAGCCACTGGGATTTGGACGATTCCAACACTCGCCAACGGCGCGACTGCAACGCTCAGCTTCAACGCTACCGCCACCGTATTCGGACGAGCGCTGACCAACGCCGCGCGAATTACCGGCAGCGACAAACCCGACCCGACACCCGAGGTCGCTGCTACGGCCACATTGCAAGGTCAAGTAGCAGACTTGTCGCTCACCAAAACGGTGGACAACTCAACACCTGCCGTGGGCAGCAACGTTGTCTTTACGGTGACGGTGAGCAACGCAGGCCCAGACGCAGCAAGCGGCGTGATGGTGCGCGATCAGTTACCTGCGGGGCTGACCTTCGTGTCGGCCACCGCCACCCGCGGAGCCTATGATTCCGTCACCGGCATGTGGAGCGTAGGCGGTGTGCCGCTCAATGGCTCAGCCGTGCTCACGCTCACGGCGAAGGTGTCGCAGACGACTGCGGCTTCGATCTTGAACCGCGCAGAGGTCGCGGCATCTGATCAGTTCGATCCTGATTCAAAGCCCAACAATGCGCCCTCGGGCGAGGACGACGAAGCGCAAGCGAGCATCACTCCCGTACCGCAAGCCGATTTGAGCGTGGCGA
>JAAFHR010000360.1 GCA_013298455.1 Betaproteobacteria bacterium
CATGCTTATCGAGAACCTCGATAAACACGACGTCCAGCGCCTTGTCTGTGCCGTGAACGGCTAGCGGCCGCTCTGCCGTATCCGCTATTTCGTCCACGTTGTCGCCTCAAGAAAGTTGCGCATCAATCGCTGCCCGTTTTCAAAGGTAACGCCGCGAACATCAAGATTACTCGAGAGTCCTTCGGTATCGCGATCGACAGACGTTGCGCTAATTTTCATGTCGAACAAGCCCGCAAATTCTCGATGCGCTCGAGTACAGACCGACACCCGAAGCGTGATGGCGTTTGATGCGACGAAATCTTCGTGGCAGTGCGGGCGCGTTAAGTAGCGCGTGGGTTTGAGCGAGCGGCCTTCTCCGAACACTGAGGTCTGCAGCGACTTGCCATGCCATGCAGCAAAGCGCATCGCGCCGAGCTTTGCGCCGCTTCGGTAGGTGTGATCCCAGCTCACCGTACCCGTTTGGAATTGCTGCTCGATATAGAGACTGCTTTGCAACGAGCAGCGTGTGCTCTCAGTGCGATACGGTTTATCGGGCTTCTCAGAAGATTGCCCCCAGCACCGAAGCAGCTTATCGTCGCCTACCGGCACAGTTGCAGGGCCTAGCGCCTGTTTTTTCAAAGGTTGTACCAAGAGGGCAGCGATCATCGCATCTTGATGTACCAAAAGCTGCGGCGCGATCCCTTTTTTGTCGGGCGAGACGTCACGTTTTTGCGCTAGCAACGGACGAACATAACGAAGCGGCACCAACAGATTCGCAAGTTCGCCGCCCGTGCCGGCCACGTTTACGCCAATCACACGGCCCTGCTCGTCCACTGCGGGTCCGCCGCTCATGCCAGGATTCAATGCGCCGGTGAAATGAATCGTGTCGTACAGGCGGCGCTCAACCAAGCCGTTGTAAGTACCCTCGGAAATCGCAAAACCCAGATCCATCGGGTTGCCGAGCGAGTAGATTTTTTCGCCTTGCTTAAGCGGCTCGGCCTCAGCGCGCAAATTGAAATGCGCGAGCTGCTGCACGCCATCGAGCTTCACAATCGCCAGGTCGTGGATCACATCAAAGGCGAGCAGCTTTACGGCACCGCGCTTGCCGTCCACACCTACGTATTCAGCGCGGTAGCGCTCCGGTTCGAGCACTAAATTTGAGATGACGTGATAGTTGGTAAGCGCCGTGCCGTTGGCATCGATCAGGAAGCCCGATCCGACGGTGGCTTGTGTGCCGCCAAGCTGCGTGAGGATTCGAACCTGAACGAGCTTGTCGCGCGCAGCGTCGAACAGTCTTTGGCCAGAGGCGGAGGGCGTAGGGAGTGCTGGCGTTGCAGTGGTTGATGCAGTTTGTGCCGAAGTTGCGCCCAGCACAATCGAGAGTGCAAGCGCCAGAGTGACACTAAAAAATCTGCGCAAATCCGCTCCTAATCCGTGTCAATCTGCGTCAAAGAATTCAACGACGAAGGCTCAGAGCCTAACCGTCAGTTCAGCGCGCAACCCGTCTTACCGGCGATCTCTTCGCGAGTCACACCGGGTGCCATTTCCAAAAGCTTCAAACCAGACGCCGTCACTTCAAGCACCCCCAAATCGGTGATGATGAGATCGACCACGCCAACGCCGGTCAATGGGAGATTGCAGTTCGGGAGCAACTTCAAATCCTCGGTGCCGTCTTTTTTCTTCGCGACGTGCTCCATCAGCACCACGACACGCCCCACGCCAGCGACCAAATCCATCGCGCCGCCCATGCCTTTGACCATCTTGCCGGGGATCATCCAATTGGCCAGATCGCCCTTTTCGCTCACCTGCATCGCCCCCAAAATGGCGAGGTTGATCTTGCCGCCGCGAATCATGCCGAAGCTATCCGCGCTCGAAAAAATCGATGAGCCTGGAATCGTGGTGACAGTTTGTTTGCCCGCGTTAATCATGTCCGGGTCAACGTTGTCCTCGGTGGGAAACGGGCCGATACCAAGCAAACCATTTTCAGATTGCAGCCAGACTTCCATGCCGTTGGGCACGTGATTGGCGACCAGCGTTGGTAGACCAATGCCGAGGTTCACATAGAAACCATCTTGTAATTCTTTCGCTGCGCGCGCAGCCATCTCATCTCGGGTCCAGGCCATTTTTTCCTCGCTCTAGCTCGTCAAAGGACGAATGACGAAGGACGAATGACGCAAAGCACAGCTGTCATCGAACTACCGTCTATCGCTTCTAAAAGCCGCATGATTATTAACACTCTCTGTTGTCCGCCTCAAAACAAATATTCGCGTAGAACCTCGCGTCATTCGTCCTTCGTCCTAAGTGGCTAGCCACGCACTGTTCGTTGCTCGATTCGTTTTTCGGGCGTGGCATTGAGCACGATTCGATGTACAAAGATTCCGGGCAGATGAATTTGATCCGGATCCAACGTGCCAAGCTCAACGATTTTTTCGACTTCAACTACCGTGATTTTTCCCGCTTGCGCGATGTTCGGGTTGAAGTTTCGCGCCGTCTTTCTAAAGATCAGATTACCTGATTTGTCGGCGATATAGGCTTTCACGAGCGATACATCGGGCACGAGTGAGCGCTCCATCACGTAGTGCTCACCATCAAATTCGCGAATCTCTTTGCCGTCGGCAACGACGGTTCCGACGCCCGTTTTCGTAAAGAACGCCGGAATGCCCGCGCCGCCCGCGCGAAGTTTTTCGGCCAGCGTGCCTTGCGGTGTGAAATCGAGCGCCAGCTCTCCGGCGAGATATTGCCGCTCAAATTCTTTGTTTTCGCCGACGTAACTCGCGATCATTTTTTTGATCTGCCGCGTGGCTAAGAGCTTGCCCAAACCGAATCCGTCAACGCCCGCGTTGTTGGAAATCGCCGTGAGATTTTTTACGCCCGAATCGCGGAGCGCATCAATGAGCGCTTCGGGAATGCCGCAAAGACCGAAACCGCCAACGGCGATCAACTGGCCATCCTTCACGATGCCATCGAGCGCAGCCGCCGCACTTGAATAAACTTTGTTTGCCATGTTTGGAATGTTCCAACGAGGAAGTTGCTTGATTGTAGAGAGCTGCGACTGGAATATTCGACTAAACACCGTTCGCCCTGAGCTTGTCGAAGGGTCGGCCACGTTCCGCCAAGGCTTCGACAAGCTCAGCCCGAACGGAGTTGAAGTCTGTTCTGCCTAGGCGGCAGCGTGAGACCTTCAGCAATCCGCGCAAATCGCTGTGACGTACTCAACTCAACAGCTCAACCCGATCCCGAAAGTACTCAAGCGCTTCGGGATTAGCGAGCGCTTCACGATTCTTGACGTTGCGGCCGTGCACCACATCTCGCACCGCGAGCTCAACGATCTTGTTGCTCTTCGTTCGCGGAATATCGGCGACTTGCAACACTTTGGCAGGTACGTGGCGCGGCGTGGTGTGGGCTTTGATGCGTTGTTTGATGCGCTCAATGAGCGGCTCATCGAGCACCAATCCCTCTCGGAGTTTCACGAAAAGCACGACACGAGCATCATGGTTGAACTGCTGCCCAATGGCAATCGATTCCACCACTTCGTCAATCGTTTCAACCTGTCGATAGATTTCAGCGGTACCAATTCGTACACCGCCGGGATTCAATGTGGCGTCGCTTCGTCCGACGATTTGCATGCCGTCAGACGCGGTGATGCGGCTCCAATCGCCGTGCGTCCACACGCCAGGAAATCGCTCAAAATAGGCCGCTCGGTAACGCACTCCGTCAGGGTCGTTCACGAAGCCCAGCGGCATCGACGGAAAGCTCTGCGAGCAAACGAGTTCACCCATCTCCCCTTCGAGTGAATGACCCTCGTCGTTCCACACATCAACGGCCATCCCCAAGCCGCGACACTGCATCTCACCGCGACGCACGGGCAGCGTGGGATTGCCAATCGCGAAGCAACTCATGATGTCCGTGCCACCCGAAATTGAGGCGAGATGAACGTCCGGTTTGATGCGCTCGTACACATAATCAAAGCTCTCGGGCGAGAGCGGCGAGCCCGTTGAATAGACCGTTCGAAGCGCAGACAAATCGTGGCTTTGC
>JAAFHR010000361.1 GCA_013298455.1 Betaproteobacteria bacterium
CCACCGACCCGACCAGCCGCCATTTCCGGCGGCGAGTCTCAGTCCGTCGGACGCTGCCTAAACTTCCATCTGCCCTTCGACGTCGAGCAATTTGCGTCGCGCGAGAGCTAGGTTCGACCTTGATTTGTCGAGCACGAAATAGAGAAAAAGTCCGTCTTTTTTCGCCATTGGGCGAATGATGTGGTACTGCTTGCCGAGGGTAATGAGGATGTCCTCGATACCATCATTGAGCCCCAGCGCTCGCATGGTTTTCATCTTCGCTCGCACCACTTCAGTGTTGCCAGCGGCGGCAATGTCAAGGTCAACCCCTGAGCCGATACTGCCCAAAATCATCCCACTACCCGCGTCGACCAGCGCGGCGCACATGGCGCCATCTACGGTCATTGCTTCATCCAGTCCCTGTTTGATTGTTGCCATTGTTGATACTTCCTCTGTGCGCCGTTGAAAAACCGATGGGTTGCGCAGCCCGCATCGATCAAAAAAATTGAGCTATGCGCCGAAGCGCGGCAGCGCCGCGAGCGAATCGGCGAGCTGCTTGACGGTTTGCTTGCAGTGAAAGAGTGCGTTGCCCAACAACCCGCGTTGATCGAGAACAAGCGTCAACACCAGAGGATTTCGAATGTCTGGCACTTCCATCACCACCAAAATGCCGGTGTCGAATTCCACGGTGACGCATTTAAGCTGCCCCAGGAGTGTCTCTGCACCCGCGACTGCGCCGATGGCGGCAATCGAGCTCGACATCGCGGCAATTCGGTTGGTTTGCGCCGGATCCGTCGTCCGTGACGCGATGGCGAAACCGTCGGCTGTGGACGCGACCACGCTCATGGTGCCAGCGACCGCCGAGAAAAGCGTTTCCACCGACTGCTGCGCAGCCGAGCGGATGTTGGGATGCACAATCAATTCGAAACCCCTTCAACGCGCCCAATCACCCAATGCGCTTTGCTTGAGAGGGCGAAAGATGCGATGTCTCGCGCCACTAACCGAGCACGTCCATGCGGCCTTTGATGTTTCATCGTTTGTTCTCCAACTGCGTGAGCAGGATGTCGATGAGCAACAACACGTCTGCTTTTTGACGAACATCGACCGGAATAATGGGGCACAGCAAACCAACGCTCGCCAGCGTGCGCGAGTGATCGTCTAGGCTCGGGCGTACGTGGGTTTCGAGCCGTCCCACGCCGACCACACAGGCGGCGCTCTCGATCAGCGGTTGAAAGCCGCGGGCGTAGGTGACGATGTCGGCGAGCGGGTCGGCGGCGCTGTTGTCGATCAAGATGATTAAGCCAATCGCACCGCGAGAGAGGATCGGCCAGGTGAACGCAAATCGTTGCTGCCCCGGCGTGCCAAAAAGACGGAACTTCTCGCCGTTGTCGAGGGTGATTTCGCCGTAATCGAGCCCCACCGTAGTGAGCGCTTTCGAGACGGTCGGGTCGGAGTTCGGCACATCGGTCCGAACCATTTTTGTTTCGCTGATGGCTGCAATGGCCGTTGTTTTACCGGCACCCGTCGCGCCAGTAAACAGCAGCTTGCGCTCAATCATGCGGCTCGTGCTTCCGGCGTGGGTTGACCGATGCCGAGCCGCCGCCGCAGGCGTGACCAGAGCGAGGCTTGTGCGCTTTCCGCGTTTTCAGCAACAAGTTTCACAATGGGTGAGCCGCCCACCTCGGGGGCGGGCGGCTCGGCTTCGGAGAGGGCCGCTCTAACGAGTCCCTCCTTGGCCAATGCCGTCAAAAACCGTTGACAACACTCTAACGACACGCCTGATCGATCCGCGAGCCCCTGCTTATCGGCAGAGCGGCTCGCGAGCACCGTGGCGAGCCGCAGAAACTGGCTGTCTTGTTGAAGGAGCGACCAGTCAGGCCAGCGCACCAACGCAAATTCGACCTGCGCTCGTGCCGCCGGTGTGGGGGCTCGTTGTGGTGCGTCGGCGTTGAGCGCAGACGCGGCCAGCGCGTCGGCAACTCGGTTGAGCGTTGTGAGCACATTGCCCACGTGAAGCGGCAGAGCAATCTCGTTGGCGCCCGGTGTGCCGCTGACCAACGAGACACGATGTTTGGCCACCACAGCAAGAGCCGATTCGCTCGTGTCGTTTGGGTTGGCGGCGCCCTGAAAGCACAGATCCGCGTGACCATGATCGGTCGGGCGCCAGTGGCGCTTCGACTGCCCGTTGAGCAGCCGAATCATGGAGCGGAGTAGCAAATCGTCGCGGGGCGAAACGTTGCAGGTGATGAAAGTTAGGAACTCCACGGTACTGCACTCTGGGTGATTGAAACAATACGCGCTGAGCTTTTTAGCGCAGTGCGTAACCGACGTGTTTTCATGGCTCGCCTCCGCCAGACCAAGCGCGCTCGTGTTGTACGCCGATCATGTGGGTGGTGACGCCTCGATGGTCTCGGACAGGCGAGATGAAGAGTTCGTTCAAAAATGGCGTGCCATCTTTTTTGTAATTGCGAAGCAGCGCGTAGCCATTGGTTTGGTTTTTGATCGCCAGGCGAAGCAATTCGAGCGCTGGCTGATCTTGATCCGCACCTTGGAGAAACCGACAGTTTTTCCCGATCACTTCGCTTGCCTGATACCCGCTCATTTGCTCAAACTTTCGATTGACGTAAATGATGGGCATATCGGGCTGCGAGACGTCAGAAATCACCACGCCGGCGTTCATCGCTTCCCAATGCCGTTTCTGGCGATCGAGCTCGGCTTGAAGTCGCTGAATTTCGGTGATTTCGGTGATGCCAACGACGCGAAACGGTTCGCCTGAGGCGTGCTTGACTGTTGAGAGATTGATGGCGAAATGGCGCTCCACGCCGTCTTTTGTGAGGGTCAACTCGCGTTGGCCTGTTGACGCGTGTGAGAGCAACCAGTCGGTGAACAGCGCGTCGGCCCCCAAGCTTTCGCACCACTGAGACGCGTGTTGACCGAGCGCTTGATCAGCGCGCGAGCCGCATAGCCGCTCGACGGCATGATTCAAAACGACAATCGTGCCGGACGCGTCAAACGCGACCACGCCCAAATGAACGCTGTCCATCCAGCCCCAAATGAGCTCGCGTTCAAAGTCTGCTGTGCGTCTTACTGCCAATGTCGTCATGTCGGGCGCGAAAATCTGCGATATCCGAGAAATTCCGATTGATCTTAGGTCGCGAAACTTACGCCTAGCTAACGGCCACCCCTTTCGGGGGAGGTTTGTTTCGCCTTTGTGACGAATTTGTTGCCCCAGTGTGGCGTTTTGGGCGCTGTTTGACGCTCGAATCACCCTGAACAGCTTTTTTCTAAAAGTCATGTAAATACAGGGGATAGAAGCGAAAAATTTGCTTTTCAAAACATACTAAAATTAGCTCAATCACCTTGTTTTAATTAGCTTTTTCAAAAAAAGCCGCTCTAGTCTCAGCACGTCCTACTCAAGAGCCATGTCATCCTGAGCACCGCGAAGGATCAGTGCGCCGCCTATCGCTGCCCGAGAAGACAGATGCGTTTGCAACGTGATCTTTCGCGCCGCTCAAGATGACAGCGTGTGCCGGCTTCGTTGCACCTGAGTCAGCTGGCTACGCAGGCAAAGTTGTCTACGAATCTACTGCGGTTCCGATCAACCGCTGATGCTCCGCTTTTTCCCGCTTAACGATGGTCGCGATGAACTCGTCGCCGCCTTTCATTTTGGTAAACGCCGCATAGCCGTTTTCCAGAAACTGATGCAAGCCGCCCACGCCTGCTGCGCTGGCCGGTAGCCGCATCATCCGAAGCAAACTCAAGAGCAGGGGCAGGCGCGAGAGCTTGTCGAGCGACGTACCTAGCGCTTCGGTGAGCGCGATTTGGTGTTCGCGGGCTTCAAATTGACCGACTTGTCGGTACGCGTTTTGGTAGGTTTTTTCAGTGATTCGCAACGGCGCGTCGGTGGGTGATTCATTGCGCAACGCGGCGGCCATTTCGCCATCGAGCCGCTCTGATAGGGCATCCATTTCGAGCGCCGCAGCGAGCGTAGCCAGCGCATTGTCAGGCAAAAACTTCACCAGAATTTT
>JAAFHR010000362.1 GCA_013298455.1 Betaproteobacteria bacterium
TCGAAGTAGCGCGCCAGCGGCTGCACCACTAACGCCTTACCCACGATCAAAAGCACCAAAACGAGCGCCACCCAACCCAGCTGCGACACCACAAACGGCCCGTCGAGCTGCATTCCCACCGAGATAAAAAACATACCCAGTAGCACATCGCGAAACGGCCGAATGTCGTCTTCCACTTGCAGCTTGTATTCGGTTTCCGCGATCAACATGCCCGCCACAAACGCGCCCAGCGCATGCGGCAATTCCGCCAAGTGACAGAGCCACGCCAGCAGCAACGTCACCAGCAGCACATTGAGCATGAAAAGCTCAGTCGTCTTTCGCTGCGCCACGATGCGAAACCAAGCGCGCAGCACCGGCTGCCCGAATTTCAGGAGTACCCCCAGCAGCACCACGACCTTGAGCACCACCCAACTGATCTCGGTCATCGTCATCGCGCCACCATCGCCCAGCGTTGGCAGCAAAATCAAAAGCGGCACGACTGCCAAATCCTGAAACAACAACACACCGATCACCGGCCGCGACACCGGCGCAGAGAGCTCGTTTCGCTCGGCCAAGAGCTTGATGCCAATCGCCGTGGATGACATCGCCAATGCCGCGCCGAGCACAACGGCCGTGGCCAGCGATTGCGTTAACGCCATCGCAATCCCGGCAAAGAGCAGCAAGGTCAACGCATATTGCGCACCGCCCAGCCCAAGCACCAATCGGCGCATCGCCCGAAATTGCGGCAGTGAAAACTCAAGCCCGATGGAAAACATCAAAAACACCACGCCATACTCGGCGATCGCGCGAGCCTGCGCCGAATCGGGAATGAGTTTGATGGCGTGCGGCCCCAAGAGCATCCCGACGGCCAAATAACCCAAGAGCGAAGGCAGCCCCAAACGACGACACACGCCCACCGACACCACGCTGGCGGCAAGCACGATCACGATGAGGGCAAGCGGAGAGTTCACGCGGTCGAATCTAGCATTTTTTTGCGCATCCAATCGGGCTCCCTCCCCCCGGGGGGGAGGGTTAGGGAGAGGGTCTACGCACCCAAACCCAAACCCAATCCCGAACGACCGAACGCTGGCCTCACCGCCGGACCGAACATGGCCTTTCAGCAAGCACCCTAGCCCTCTCCCCCAGGGAGCGAGAATCAACCCGGTCTCGCAGGAGCACGCCAATGGCTATGCTCACGCCATGCTCGATCGCCACACGCTACCGCTGTTGGCTCGCCCGCTCAACGCAGCGGCGCGAGTGCTACTGCGCTGCCGTCTCAGCGGCGATTCCGTCACCTTAATCGGCTGCGCCATCGGGCTCGGGGGCGCTCTAGCCGTCGCACTGTCGCAGTTTCAACTCGCGCTCGCCCTGATTCTCGTCAATCGTTTCCTAGACGGCGTTGACGGCACCATGGCGCGAATGGTCGGCCCCACAGATCGCGGCGGCTTCCTCGACATCGTCTGTGATTTTTTGTTTTACGCCGCGGTTCCGCTTGGCTTCGCATTCGCAAACCCGGCGACCAACGCGCTCGCCGCAGCAACGCTATTGGCGGCGTTCATCGGCACGGGTGCAAGCTTTCTGGCCTTCGCCGCCATCACCGCAAAAAAGGGCAATAAAAGCCCTGATTACCCCAACAAAGCGTTCTACTACCTAGGTGGCTTAACTGAAGGCACCGAGACAATCATCGCGTTTTGCCTGATGTGTCTGTGGCCCGGCACGTTTGCGACCATCGCCTACGTGTTCGCGGTTATGTGCGGGATGACGATCATCACCAGAATCACGTTCGGGTGGCGGGTGCTTTGAGTGGCAACTTTCGCTGTTTGCCTCAAGCCAATTGTGGGCCGCGGGTGAGTTCAATCGGTTATTGAAACGCTCGTAAAAATCAATGTACCCCAATTGGCGCTTGGCGAATCACAATAAAGGTGATTAAAACTTCACCTGCGCCCCAAGCTCAAGTACTCGGTTGCTGGGAATCTCAAAATATGCCGTGGCGGATTGAGCGTTTCGCGCCATCATGCCGAACAGGCGCTGCCGCCACACCGCGATGCGGCTGCATTGGGTGGGGACGAGCACTTCGCGGCTGACGAAGAACGAGGTGTCCATCATGTCGAATTCCACGCCATGCTCTTTGGCGGCGACGGCGAGTGCTTTGGGAATATCGGGCGCGTTCATGAAGCCGTAGTGCACGACCATTTTCGAGAAGCCATTGCCCAAATCGGTCAATTCGACGCGTTTGGCGCGCGGCACCAGCGGCACGTCGTCAAAGCGCACGTGCAAGATGATGTTTCGCTCGTGCAGTATTTTGTTGTGCTTCAAATTGTGAAGCATCGCGGCGGGCATGTCGTCGGGCGTGCTGGTCATGAAGACCGCTGCACCCTGAACGCGGGTGGCGTCGCGACTGAGCGCTTCGATCATTGGGGCGAGCGGCAGCGATGTGGCTTTTCTCTGCTCGTTCATCAAATTTCGACCGCGTTTCCACGTCGTCATGAACACGAGTACGACGCAGGCCACCAGGAGCGGGAACCATCCGCCATCAGGAATCTTGACCGCAGTTGCCGCGAGCAATCCGATGTCAACGATGCCAAACAAACCGATCAGCACGATGCCCAGCAGTTTGTTCCACTTCCACAAACCAAAAATCACTACAGCGAACAAAATCGTATCGACGAACATCGCGCCAGTGACAGCTAAACCGTAAGCAGCCGCCAAATTGCTCGTTGAGCGAAACGACACCACGACAATAAATACCAATACAAAAAGCGTCCAGTTGATCGCAGGCACGTAAATTTGGCCTTCGCTTTTGTGCGACGTATGAACAATTTGCATGCGCGGAATGAAGCCCAACTGCACGGCTTGGCGAGCAATCGAAAACGCACCAGAAATCACCGCCTGTGAGGCCACGACGGTCGCCACCGCCGTCAAAAGCAAGAGCGGAATCAACATGGCATGCGGCACTTGATCGTAAAACGGATGCAGCTTACAAGCCGCACCCGCACTGGCCGCCGCTTGCTCACCACAGGCTTTCAGGATCAGCGCGCCTTGACCGAAATAGTTGAGCACCAAGGCGGGCATCACCCACGTAAACCATGCCACGCGAATCGGGCGACGCCCAAAATGCCCCATGTCGGCATACACCGCTTCAGCGCCCGTTACGGCCAACACAGCAGAGCCCAAGACCACGAGCGAGAGCCCCGGATAGCTCACCAAGAAGCCAACGGCATACGCTGGATTGATCGCTGCGAGCACGCCAAAATTTGAGCTCATGTGATAGAGCCCCAGTCCACCGAGCACGGCAAACCAAAACGCCATGATCGGTCCAAACCAAGCGCTCACTCCGCCCGTGCCTCGTTTCTGCACCCAAAACAAACCCGTCAAAATCAAGAGCGCCATGGGCACCACCGCGACTTGAAGCTTCGGGTTGATCTCGGTCAAACCTTCCATCGCACCGAGCACCGATACGGCGGGCGTGATGATCGAGTCACCAAAGAACAGAGCCACGCCTGTGATACCGAGAAGCGTGAGATAGCGCCGTTTCGCGATGTCTTTCGTGGCTCGAAGCGCTAGGCCCAAGAGCACCATCGCACCACCCTCGCCTTGGTTGTCCGCTCGCAAAATCACGTAGGCGTATTTGATCGCCACGACGATGGTGAGCACCCAAAAGATCAGCGAGAGCACCCCCAGCACGTTGGCCGGCGTGAGCGGGATCGAATGCGTGGTGCTGAAAAACACCTCTTTCATCGCGTAGATCGGAGAGGTTCCGATGTCGCCGTAAACAACACCAACCGCACCGAGGGAAAGGGCGGCAAGCCGTTGGCCAGTCGCCTCTTTCATTGCGTGAGCACTCATCTGAATTCGTTATTTCGAGGTCAAGAGCGCGGATTCTATGCCTATTCCTGCCGCTTTGTGCGCCGCAGCATAGGTTGCAAGCTCTGGCGCTCCTGGCGGAGAAGGACGTCGTTCGGCTTCGCCTCACTAGGACGACGCGCCTTTGGCGCTAGGACGACGCTGCGCTATGACGCAAAGCTC
>JAAFHR010000363.1 GCA_013298455.1 Betaproteobacteria bacterium
TGGATCGGCGGGCGTCAGTCCTCTCTCCTTGCCGCCGCCGCGTGCGCCCGCACCTGCGGCGGCGCCGAGTGCTCCACCAGCGGCTCCGCCGACCGATGCCGCAGAGTTTGAAGCAGGCGAAGTCATCGTATTTGCACCGTTTGCCCAGAGTGCAGCAGGGGCGCTCGATCTGATTCGTAGCGCGGGCGCGACGGTGCTTTTGGAGCAATCGTTGCCGTCGCTCGAAGGCTTGCTGCTCCGATTGCGTGCCGACGATGGCGATGCGCTTCGCCTTGCGCAAACGCTCCGACAACAGTTGCCACAGGCGACCGTTGATTTGCATGCGCGGCTGTTTTTGTTTCCGCTGTCGGGTGGGTCGGGCACGTCGGGCGGCGGTAGCGCGCCACGTCAATACGCGCGCGCCATGTTGCAGATGCCAGTGGCACCCGCGCCGTTGCTTCGAGAGGTCCGCGTTGGCGTGATCGATTCCGGCGTGGATCGCGTGGGGGCGCTTTCGGGTGGCGTGGCCGGTGAGCGAAGTTTTCTGCCCAACGAAGCGTCGCCTGCGGACGGTGTTCACGGTACCGCCGTGGCGGCACTGATTGCGGGGCAAGATTCGTCGATGGGATTTAGCGGCGCGGCACCCGGCGCGAAGCTCTACATCGCCCGAGCCATGAGTGTGTTGCCCGATGGCCGCAGCTACACCAATGCGGTGAGCGTGTTGCAGGCGCTCGATTGGTTGCTCTCCGAAAAAGTGCCGATTGTGAACATGAGTTTGGGCGGCAAGGGCGATGCCACGCTCGCCATCGGGATCGCGCAGGCGATTCGCAAGGGCATGATGGTCGTTGCAGCAGCTGGCAACGGCGGCGTGGGTGCAGCGGCCTCGTTTCCGGCAGCGCTCCCAAACGTGATCGCGGTGACGGCAGTCGACGTCGAATCGAAGCTCTACGGGCAAGCCAATCGCGGTGACTATGTGATGATTTCAGCGCCGGGCGTTGACGTGTGGGCACCGGCTCGAATCGGCGGCGCCAACGGGTCGTATGTCTCGGGCACGTCGTTTGCCGCAGCGTGGGTGAGCGGCGCACTCGCCGTCGCCGCTGGACAGCTGCCCAGCGCGGTCGACGGCGCGAAGTGGAGCCAAGCGCTGTGCGCGTCTGCCAAGGATTTGGGCAACAAGGGCCGCGACGCGGAATTTGGTTGCGGCTTGTTGCAGGTGGGCGACTTTACGGCGAGATTGCGTTGAGCGACGCGTTTACTCGGTGATTGGAATTCATTTCCAACTTATCTGTTAAGAGCCAAGTTTTTATTGGCGTTGAAGCAATTAAAGTGATGCTTCAATAAACCACAAATACCACCGATAGCCCTTGTTTAATAGGGCATTCGAGGGTAAAGTCCACGTTTGAACGCGCCTGAATCGCTAGTCGTTGCCGCTGACAAACGCGTAGTCCGCCATCCACTTCCGATCGATGCGGTTTTTCAGTTTCCACATCAGCGAACCTGAAAAACACCAGCCGCTTCGAGTACCAATGGCGCGCTTTTCGCCGAGTGAAATGAGGGCAAGGGCGCGCTCATCGTGTTCGTACGATTCGAGTGACTTTCCGCGCATCATTGCCATCAGATTGGTGGCCAGGATCGGGCCTTGACGCACGGCGTAGACGCCAGACTTCGGTACGTTGAGCTTGGGATTGGTGGCGCAATCGCCTGCGGCAAAAATGTTTTTGTGGCTTCGCGACTGCAAGCCGCTGTTGATGGAGATGCAACCATCGTCGGCCAATTGAACGTTGATCCTACTGAGCAATTCCGGCGGTGCCGAGCCGGTGGCCAGAATCGTGATCTGGCTTTCAAGCTGTTTGCCTCCGCTCAATCTGAGCCGCGTCGGTTCGATGTTCTCAACGCCCATGTGCTCTTGCACGCCCACGCCTAAGCGCGCGCAGGCCGTCAACGCCGCTGCACGCGCGCGCGACGGGAATTGGCTCAGAAGCTCGCCCTCTGTCACCAACACGATTTTTTTCTCGGGCGCGTCTTTCCAACGCGCGGCCAGTGCAAGCGCCACCTCCACGGCCGATGCGCCACCGCCCACCACGCTTACTTTGAGCGATGACGATCGAATCGCTTCTCGCTCGGTGATCGCATTTAAGAGCGGCTCGATGGGTTTGACAGGTACGATGTATGCGCCCGGCGCGGACGGGATCGGCCGCGAAACACTGCCGATATCGAGTGACAAATAATCGAAGTAGTGCGTCTCGCCGTTGCTCACTTTCACACGCTGCAAATCGGCGATGACTTCATTCACGGCTGCTTGAATAAAGCGCACACGAGCCCGTTGGCATAGCGCCCACAGATTGATTTTCGCCGCGCTTGCTTCGTAGTGCCCAGCGATCACGCCGGGCAACATGGCCGAAAACCAGACCGAAGGCGACGGGTCGAAGAGGGCAATGTCGTACTGCGGTTTGGGCTCGATGGCGAGCTGGCGCAGAAGCTCGACGTGAGCGTGTCCGCCGCCGATTAAAAGTAGTGTTTTTTTGCTCGCTTCACTCAAAGTAGCTGCTCTCGTGTCAAAAGAAACACACCTGCTTCCGCCCCTTCCGTGGCGAGCCAAGTGAAATTGATCGTGGGGAAACGTGCTTCAACTAAATCGCGATTGTGACCGACGTCAACGATGAGCTGTCCGCCGGAATTGAGATGTTTCGGCGCATCGGCAAACATTCGAACGAGCACGTTGCAACCATCGTCACCCGCCGCCAGTGCGAGCGCGGGTTCGTGGCGAAACTCATCCGGTAGCGCCGCCATGCTCTCGTTAGTGACATAGGGTGGGTTCGAGAGAATCAAATCGAAGCGCTCGCCATGTAGTGCCGAAAACAGATCGCCCTCACAAAGCGTGACGTCGTCTTGTAAGCCATGCATCTCGCAGTTGCGACGCGCCACATCAAGCGCGGCTGCTGAGATGTCGCTCGCCCAAACGTCGGCTTGTGGAAACGCATCAGCGGCCAAGATCGCCAAGCAGCCAGAGCCCGTGCACAGATCGAGCACTCGCATTGGCTCGTCGGGTGTTTCGACCCAAGGCGACAACTGGGATGCCAGCAATTCGCCAATGTAGGAGCGCGGAATCAACACGTTCTCATTGACGATGAAACGAACCCCCATCTGCTCCGTAAAGCCCAGCAAATACGCCGTGGGCATCTTGTCGAGCACGCGTCGCTTGAGGAGCGCAAAGACCTGATCACGCTCGTCGAACGTGAGTCGGCAGCCGCGAACTTCGTCCAAATTCCCGAGTGGCAACGACAGCGCGCCAAGGATCAAAAACGCAGCGTCGTCCTCAACGCGATCCGTGCCTTGGCCGAGCGCCACATCCGCACGGGTCAACGTCGAAATTGCAAAGCGCCACCAGTCGGCCACCGTCTCCAACTCGCGCGGGCAGGTGGCTGGGAACTTGATCGCCGTCATCGCACCGTTTCCGCCGTACGCGCTTGTAACTCAAACGATTCGAAGTTCGCCGCAGCGGCGTTTCGCTCGCGGGCACCGCCCTGTTGCATTTGTTGCGATTGATTGATGATCCATGCCAGATTGGTGGGCGAATCGGATGCAACGAGCGCATCATCGTATGAAATCGAACCTGACAAATACAGCTTCGAGAGCGCTTGTTCAAAGGTGCAGGAGCCCGGCGTTAAGCTCTGCTCCATCGCTTCTTTTACCTTCGCCAAATCGCCGCCCGAAATCATGTCGGCAACGAGTTTGGTGTTGATGAGCACTTCAACAGCGGGTTGCAAAGTACCGGCTTTGTTTTTGACCAAGCGCTGTCCGATGATCGCCTTGAGGCCGTACGACAAATCCGCGAGCAAGCCGCTTCGAGCCTCTTGCGGGTACATGTTGACGATTCGAGAGAGCGCGTGATAGCTGTTGGTGGCGTGGAGCGTTGATAGGCACAGGTTGCCGGTGAGCGCGTGCGTCAATGCGTGTTGCATCGTTTCGCGGGTGCGGATTTCACCGATCAGGAGCATGTCAGGTGCTTCGCGCAGCGCG
>JAAFHR010000364.1 GCA_013298455.1 Betaproteobacteria bacterium
AGCGAGCGATTGATGTTCACTTTAGCAACACCATCGACAAACGTGAGCAATCCGCGAGCTTCGGCGGGAATGAATGGGTTGCTCGCGTTGACGTTGTAGACGCCGTTCAAAGCCACGGGCGCTTGCCCTGTGGTGGGTGCGCCAACCGTGCGTACATTCGACAACATCAAGCGACCGTAGGCTTGTGTGCTATCAGTGAGATCGTATTTGAAAAAAGCGGAAGCATTGAGGCGCTTGAGCGGCTGCACCAAGGTGTACTGCGAGGTGTAGTTGGTCGTTTGCGGTGTGCTTGAAAACGCACCAGCATCGGTGACGGAGAATGTACGACTGCTCGCCACATCGGTGAAATTCCCCCCGTTTCCGGCAATGCCGACGGAATTCTTCGTCGCCCAGGCGCGCTCTCCAGCGAGAAGCCCGTCGCGCTCGGTGTACTCGAAGTATCCGACGACGCTACCCCGGTTGCCCAGCGACGTTCCACCCGTCAAGTTGACGCCATTTTGCGATCCGCCACCGTTGGCGTAGCGGTAGTTGGCGTTGGCTTGCACGCCACGGAAATTGTCGTTGATGATGAAATTCACCACACCAGCCATCGCGTCGGCTCCGTACACTGCCGCCGCGCCCCCGGTGAGCACGTCAACACGCTTCAGAAGCGGCGCGGGCATGAAGTTCACGTCAACGGCATTGCGGAAGCTAAACGGCACGGCGCGCGTGCCGTTGATGAGCACCAGCGTGCGGTTTTGTCCGAGGTTTCGCAAGTCGAGGGTTTGCGCGCCGAACGCATCGCTACCTGCCGAGGTGCTGTTTACGCCGCCAGCGAGCTGTGGCAGTTTCACCGAGAAATCTTCGACCGTGACGGCGCGGGTGATCGCGATGTCCTCGGCGCTGAATTGACTCACGGGGCTCGTCGCAGTCAGGCTTGCCGATTTGATCCGGCTGCCGGTGATGACGAGTACCTCGGCTTTGCTCGCGGCGTCCTCAGCTGCTGCGGGCGTTGTAGGTGCAGCGCTTTGCGCCATCGCGCCGCTGGAGAGCGCGAGCGCGAGGCACGCCGCCAACGGGGTCATTTGAAAGCTCGGCTGAGATGCCAACGTGTTCCTGCGAATGCTCATTGCGTGATCTCCTGATCGGGTTTGTGCGGCTTAGAAATGCGGGTACTGCATCGTTGTCAGCGCGGTGAAATTGCACTGGTATTTATATGGTATTGCATTTTCGAAACAAATGGAACTTACCAATCCAGATTTTTTGAGGACGCGGGTTTACCTGTGCGACGTAGCCGCAGCCAGCGCTAGAAATGTCTGAATGAGCACGGGACGTTTTAGCACCGAGCGTCCGCTATTAACGGCGTTCGTTGCAAAGCCATTGGCGTGTAGGCCGTTAGTTTGGCAACGAAATCTTGCCCATCGAGACCGAGGGAATACCGCGTCGCGAACCAAAATCTGATCGACCGCCCGCCAGCGTTTCATTGGCGAGAATCGCAAACAACACCGCTTCCTTCGCATCCCCGGAAACGCCCAAGTCGTCGGTGCGTAGAAAACGACACGGCAACAGTTCTCGCAGCCATTCGACCAAAAGCGGATTGTGCATACCGCCGCCGGATAGATACGCGGTGAAACTTGCGATGTCGCTCCGTCCCGCGAGGGCGCTGCCAATGGCCTCGGCGATGGTTTCTGCGCTGAATCGAGTGAGCGTGGCGAGCAGATCGGACACGCTGATGGATTCGGTGCCGCTGTGCCGGAGAGCGGTTTCAACGTAGCTCTGGCCAAACAATTCGGGACCTGTCGTCTTGGGAAAGGGCTTCGTAAAGAACTCGTTTCCCTTGAGCGCTGCGAGCAGTGGTATTGAAACGGTTCCAGTGCGCGCAATCGCTGCATCGCGATCAAACGCGAGGCTCGGAAAGTGTTTGCGGGTGAACGCATCGATGAGGGTGTTACCCGGTCCGGTGTCGGTGACGAACACTGCTTCGGGATCCATACTCGCAGGCAGATAGGTGAAATTTGCGATACCGCCCATGTTCAAAAGGATGCGATTCTCGCCCTGTTTCCCGAAGATGAAGTAATCACCGTACACCGCAAGCGGTGCGCCTTCTCCGCCAGCAGCGATGTGCTTTTGACGAAAGTCCGAAAGCGTGATGATGCCGGTTTTGACGGCGATGTGATCGCCATCACCAATCTGCAGCGTTGCATTGGGAAACTTGTCTTGGCCGTGCAGGATTTTTGGCGCGTGCATCACCGTTTGACCGTGGGAGGCAATCGCATCCACCTCGCTCGGCGCCACGCCCCAACGTTTGAGGCAATCCAAAATCATCTGCGCATGCAAGGAGCCAATCCACGCATTGAGCAGCGCCAAATGCTGAAAATCAATCGTCTTTTTCGCGAACACCTTTCGAATTTCCGATTTGATGTCGTCGGTGTACTCCACCGTGTGAAAGTACTCCAACGTCACGCTCGTAGATTCACCCGATCCCGAAATATTGCAAAGCGCAACGTCCAAACCATCAAGCGACGTGCCCGACATCAAGCCAATGATTCGGCGGGATGGTTTCTGGGCGATAGTGAAGAGGGCGGTGATGTTTGAATTCATGAAGCAGGCGTCGGGTTCATCCGCGTCAGTGTACTGCGGTGCTTCAAATGGTATTGCAGATCGGAAACTACATCAGAAAATGAAATCTAGCCGTCTCCAAACGTCAACTGTCACGCGTTCACTCGCTAAACTAATCCGATGAATTTACGCACCATTCACCCCACCGCCCTGCATCAATGGGTCACCGATCTTTTTGCAGCCGCTGGCAGCGGCCCCCACGAGGCGAAACTGACGGCCGATCATCTCGTTTTGGCGAATCTATCGGGCCACGATTCGCATGGCGTGGGGATGGTGCCGCGCTATGTGAAGGCGTTGATGGCAGACGAATTGGTGCTCAATCAAACCGTGGAAGTGGTGACTGACGCGGGCAGCATCATCAACATCGACGCCAAACGCGGCATCGGTCAACACGCTACGTTTCAAGCGATGAACATCGCGATTGCGCGCGCCAAGGAAACGGGCGTTTGCATCATGGGGCTCCGGAATTCCCATCACCTCGGCCGCGTGGGGCATTGGGCGGAACAGGCCGTGGACGCTGGGCTCTGCTCGATTCACTTTACCAACGCGGTGAGCAATTGGTGGGTGGCGCCGTATGGTGGCGCGGAGGGGCGCTTTGTCACCAATCCGTTCACCGTGGGCATCCCGCGCGCGGGCGAACCGCCGATCATTTTGGATTTTGCAACGAGCACGATTGCACAGGGTAAAGTGCGCGTTGCCTACAACGCCGAAAAGCAAACGCCACTGGGTGCGCTGATCGATTCGATGGGGCGGCCGACCACCAATCCCGCGGTGCTGTTCGAACCCGATGAACAGGGGCGGATCGGCGCATTGACCACAATGGCTGCGCACAAAGGTTACGCACTTGCCGTCGTGTGTGAACTGCTTGGTGCGGCGCTCACCGGCGGCTCTGTCACCGTGCCTGGTCAAACGCCGAAGGCGGGGGTTTGGAACAACATGTTTACGATCGTGTTCGATCCGAATCGTTTGGGCACGGTCGATGCGTTCACCTCGCAAACTAGGGAGTTCATCGATTGGGTGAAATCGGCGCGCTTGGCGGAGGGTGTCGAAGCAATCCTGATGCCCGGCGATCCGGAGCGTGCCGCTCGAAAAGCACGCGCTACCGGAATCGAAATTGACGAGGGTACGATTGCGGAGATGGATGAAGCGTCGGGTGCGATTCAGCGGCAGTTTGGCCAATCGCCGGGGGTGCTGTCAGCGTTGATGCTGTAAGTATCAGCTTTTTGTTGACCAGCCTTTTTATGACTGGGCTTTTAGCATTTCACGCCACTTTTCATATATCAAGACCTCTGCACAACTGCCGACTGAGCGCAAATTTGACCCAACTCGTCATTCCCGCGCAGGCGGGAATCCATGGTGAATTGAGCAAAATCAATCACTTGGAACATGGCTTTTCATCG
>JAAFHR010000365.1 GCA_013298455.1 Betaproteobacteria bacterium
TCGCGGATCGAATGCGACGTGATTGCCCGGTCGCCGTAGGATTTTTTAAGCGCGTCAACGGCGGCGTTGACGGCTTGTTCAGTGGGGCGATCGAAGGTGAGTGTGTTCATAGTCATCTCTCGTAACCGTGTCCTTCTCCCGCAGGCGGGAGAAGGTGCCCGACAGGGCGGATGAGGGTGGTGGTTGCACTCGCAGAGATCTCTGCTCGGACGACGACACCCTCACCCTAGCCCTCTCCCGCACGCGGGAGAGGGGACGCTCTAAAACCTCGGCAGATCCGCAAACGGCATCGGTTTGCCCTGCGAAACTTTCATCTTTCCAAACTCGGCGCAGCGGTGCAACGTCGGCACGGCTTTGCCTGGATTCAACAACGCATGTTCATCAAACGCATGCTTGATGTCGTGCATTCGTGTGAGCTCTTTCGGCGAAAACTGCACGCACATTTGATTGATTTTTTCGATGCCTACACCGTGTTCGCCAGTGATCGTGCCGCCGACTTCGACGCACAATTCGAGAATGTCTGCGCCGAAATCTTCCGCGCGTTGCAGCTCGCCGGGAATGTTGGCATCAAACATAATGAGCGGATGCAAATTGCCGTCGCCCGCGTGGAACACGTTCGCGCAGCGCAAACCGTATTTCTCGGAAAGCGCCGCGATTTCATTCAACACACGCGGCAACTGCGCACGAGGAATCGTGCCGTCCATGCAGTAGTAGTCGGGCGAGATTCGACCGCTGGCGGGGAATGCGTTTTTTCGGCCACTCCAATAGCGAAGTCGTTCGGCTTCGTTGTTTGAAACCTTAATGTCAGTGGCGCCCGCCTTTCGAAGCACCTCGGAAACGCGTGCGATTTCATCGGCGACTTCTTCCGGTGTGCCGTCGCTTTCGCAAAGCAAAATCGCTGCGGCTTCGCAGTCGTAGCCCGCGTGAACGAAATCTTCAACCGCACGCGTTGCGATGCGATCCATCATCTCAAGACCGGCCGGAATCACGCCCGCTGCGATGATGTCGCCCACCGCTGCGCCCGCGGCTTCAACGGTTGAAAATGACGCCATTGCAACGACCGCGAGCTGCGGTTTCGGCGTGAGCTTCACCGTAACTTCGGTCACGATACCGAGCAATCCTTCGCTACCAATCATCAACGCGAGCAAGTCGTAGCCCGGCGAATCCAAGCCGTCGCTACCGATAGTGACGATGTCGCCGGTCATCAACACGACGCGAAGTTTTCGCACGTTGTGAATCGTCAATCCGTATTTCAAGCAATGCACGCCGCCCGAATTTTCAGCCACGTTGCCACCGATGCTGCATGCGATTTGTGACGATGGATCGGGCGCGTAGTACAAGCCGTGATGCGCTACGGTTTCACTGATTGCAAGGTTTCGCACACCCGGCTGCACAACGGCTGTGCAAGCCAACGGATCAACGGAGAGCACGCGCATCATCTTCGCCGTGGAGAGCAGCACCGAATTCGGATCGGGCATCGCGCCACCCGACAAGCCGGTGCCCGCACCGCGCGCCACAACGCTCACCCGATGCGCATGACAAATACGCAGAATGTCGGCAATCTGCGCTTCGTTTTCCGGCAGTACAACGCACTTGGGCATCGCCCGGTACATCGACAAACCGTCGCATTCATACGGGCGCATTTCCTCTTCAGCGAATTTGAAATTCGCCGGCGGGAGGATGGCGGCGAGTGCTTCGAAAAGGGTGGCGGCTTTCATAACGTGTCATCCTGAGCAACGCGAAGGATCGGTTGCGTTGCTGTGTTGTACAAGCGAGCGGCAATCGTGTGCGACTTGATGTTTCGCTCTCGCTCAACATGACAGGCGGGTCGATTCATGGGTCGTTTCCTTCAGCGGCAGCTTCAACTGCAACGCGCTGATCGATGCGATCAATCGCCCGCTGCACGTGTGCATACGACATCCGTTTGGCCTTTGCTCCATCACCCGCAGCAATCGCTTTGTAGATCGCCGCGTGGTCGCTTTGCCCGACTGTGGCGATGCCGACGCCGTAGCCGATGTCGTCCCACGTGGCTTTGCGCGAATCTGAAAACTGCGCGCCGAGAAATTCAACGAATTTCGCAATCTGTGAATTGTGCGAAGCGTGAGCGATCGCCGCGTGGAATGCGTCGTCGTGCACCGAGCCGTCCGTACGTGATGAGAGCGCTGTGTGCATGCCTTCAAGCGCGAAGCGAATCGCTTGCAAATCAGCGTCGGTGCGGCGTGCGGCGGCGAGCTCAGCCGCGCCCGCTTCGACAATTTGCCGCAGCTCCAAAATGTCGCGCTCGGTTTCGGCGGCAGTCTGATCTTTCGACGGCGCGGCCATGCGAAACGCTGCGATCTTGTTGCGATCCGCCACAAACGCGCCGGAGCCTTGCCGCGTTTCGATGCGGCCATCGGCCCGCAATCTTGCAAGCGCCTCGCGGATCACCGGGCGCGACACGCCAAGCGATTCGGCGAGCGCCATCTCGGTGGGTAGCTTCTCACCCACTTTCCACACACTCAAATCCAGCTGCAACGACAGGCGTTGATACGCCTCATCGGCGAGCGACGTGGGGCGATCAATCGTGTGCATTCCCGCGCCGACAGGGCTCGCCAGCCCGGCGTCGGCAAGCGCACGAGCCACATGCGGTAGCGCCACAGAAAGGGTTTGGTTGTCAGACAACATGACCGGATTGTAGCGACTCCACGAGGCGCGTGTCGTCAGAGGGGCTCAGTTTCGAAACCCAATTAGCTTTTTTTATTAATCGCTCATCAAATATGGGGTTAGAGCATCCTAGACTTACTTTCGAAAAATACTAAAATTTATATAAACGCCATATATATCGTCGTTTCATCGGATAAAGCTGTACCTGATTATCAACTTTACTCAGCACTGAGATCGACGCCGGGCGTTGTCATGTTGAGCGGCGCGAAACATCAGGTGACAAACAAATCTGGTCGTAGGAAACGCGTTGGCTGCGTTGCTGATCCTTCGCTCTGCTCAGGATGACAATTCCGCATCTGAGTCGGGAAGCTGTGGATCAAAGACGGTCGGTTTTGGCAATTCGCACAGCACAAACCACGCCTCCGATCGAAGCGCTACCTCGTTAGATGACAGCGACGATTCGCTTGTTACGACGAAAATGCCGCATCGTTTGGGTTCAATTGATCGCTTAGCGCGACGTCCTATGCACATCAGTTCGGTCAGCTTCCACAGCATTCACGTCAATCCAAAAACCAACTGGAGCTTCATCCGCATCGAGCTGGGAGACGGCACCATCGGCTGGGGCGAATGCACGCTGATCGGCTGGGAGCGAGTGCAGGATCGTTACGCCACGGAGTTTGGCTCGTCGTTGATTGGAAAGGTGTTTCACACCGCAGCCGACGCCGCAGCGCTCTGTGAGTGCTACCCGCATTCGCCGGGCGGCTTAATCGCGCATTCGGTAAAAAGCGCCACTGAGGTGGCGCTGATCGATGCGGCGTCGCGCTACCGAGGCAAGAGCGCCTACGCCTGGCTCGCCGAAGAGCGCAATTTGCCGATTGAGCGAACGCGAGTCGATGTGTATGCCAACATCAATCGCGCCACCACGACCCGCTCGCCTGTTGGCTTTGCGGCCAGTGCGTTGGCGGCGGTTGGCGCGGGTTTTCGCGGCATCAAGATCGCGCCCTTTGATACGGTGTTGCCCAGCAATTGCGAACTCGAATCGGCTCGCAAACATATCGACGACGGAATCGCTCGCGTCTACGCCGTTCGAGAAGCAGTCGGCCCCGCCATTTCGATCAAAGTGGATTGCCACTGGCGCTTCAATTCAACGATGGCAGCGTTGATCTTTGATCGCTTGATGGACGCTCGCCTCGATTGGCTCGAATGCCCCATCAGCGAACACGCCGAGCAACACGCGGCCATTGCCATGCTGAGACGCCGCGCCAACGATATGGGCGTGCGCTTGGCAGGGGCTGAAATGCAAACGGGATGCAGCGGATTT
>JAAFHR010000366.1 GCA_013298455.1 Betaproteobacteria bacterium
GCGCTTTGGCTAGGTTGTAGCCACCTCCAGGGCCGCGCACGCTTTCCACCAAACCATGCCGCCGCAGCTTGCCAAAGAGCTGTTCTAGGTAGGACAGCGAGATTTTTTGCCGCGCCGAAACCTCCGCCAAGGTGACCGGCCCTTCGTGATTGAAGAGCGCCACATCGATCATGGCGGTGACTGCAAAACGGCCTTTGGTGGTGAGTTTCATGGGGTTGGGGTGATTTGCGAGAACGTGTTGAGGGTGCGAAACACTCGAATGCCTGACTGAATCGCTCAAATTATAGAAATCCGAGTGATTTAGTCAAGTGAAAGGTGGAGTAGTTCCGTAGGAGATTCAGTTTTCTACTTTGTCGCACCGTCTTTGCGGTGCGACCGGCATTCGCGCGCTCGCCCACGGGACGGAACACCGAACAAAGCCCCCTTCTCCCGCAGGCGGGAGTAGGGCTGGGGATGAGGGTGTGGTGGCGACCGCGCAAATTCACCGTTGAAGTCTGTGCGGGCGGGTTGCAACTGCCAAGACTGCTCGTAACCGACGACACCGTCACCCTAGCCCTCTCCCGCTTGCGGGAGAGGGGACTGAACAGCGACTCCCTTTCACTCAAAGCGAGGAGGAGCCCTGAGCTAACATCCCACATCCTTTGGTGTCCGAGCGCAGGTTTACGCGCTCGGGTGAAACGGGAAATCGGTGCCAGCGGCTGCGTATCCACGCGGTTGACCATTCCGATACTGCCCCCGCAACGGTAATTTGCGACGCAGCTTGCTTGATGCCACTGAATCGATTCGATTTGGGAAGGCGCACGCTGCATGCATTAAGTCCGGAGACCGGCCACGGGTATCGGCGCGCTTCCTCAGTGCGCCGATTGATGACGAACGCGCGGGGATGCGCGAGCCGTTGTGCGAGTTTGATCGTTTCGCGCCGCCGCGCCCGAGACGAAATGGCTCGTTCATCGCCCATGCTCCCCAACCGCCTCGTCGCCCATTTGCCGGACGGAGGGTCCGGGTTACTCGGAGTTTGGTTGTGAAATTTGTTTTGAAGTATTCGGCGCTTGCGGCCGCCGTGGTGAGTTCGTGCGCGTTTGCGCAAACGCAGGTTGAGCCGGTCGTGGTGACGGCTTGGCGAAGCGCAGAACCGCTGGCGCAAACGCTGCGTGATGTCACCGTGTTGAACGGCGACGAGCTGGTGCGCGCTGGCGTGACCGACATCGCTGCTGCTTTGCACGCCGTTCCCGGCATCGAAGTGGTGACGCAGGGCGCGGGCGCGACGCCGTCGATTTTCGTTCGCGGCGGCAACAGCAATCAAGTGCTAGTGTTAATCGACGGTCAGCGGATGGGCTCATCGTTTAGCGGGCTCTCGGCGCTGCAACACATCGCCATTTCGCAGATTGAGCGGATCGAAATTGTGCGCGGACCCGCTGCAAGTCTTTACGGTGCCGACGCCGTCAGCGGCGTGATTCAAGTGTTCACGAAACGAGGTGACGGATTGTCTGCAAGCGCGAAATTCGGCGAACAGCGCTCGAGCGACATCGCTGCGCGAGCGGGTTTCAAGAGCGGCAGCAACAGTTTCGGCATCGCCCTGAATCATCGCGAAACGCGCGGCTTCAATGCCATCGTCAATCCGAAAGACTTCAGCTTCAACCCGGATCGCGACGGCTACCGCTTCTCCAGCGCACAGGCCAACGCGAGCCTCGCTTTGATGCCCTCGCTTACTCTAGATGCCAACCTGTTCGCCGCACGCAGCAACGTGCAATACGACGGCGACAAAACCTTCGATGACCGCATCAAGTCAAGCGTTCGTAACGTTTCAACACAGCTGCGATACCAGCCTTCTGAGCGCTGGAATTCGTTGCTCTCTGTCGGGCAAAGCGTCGACCAATCCGAATTCGTTTCTACCTTTGCAGGCGAATTCAAAACCACCCAAGATCAAGCGAGTTGGCAGAACAACCTACGCGTGAGCCGCGAGATTTCGCTCTGGAACGCGCTCGAATGGCGGCGCGAAAAAGTCACCTCGCTCGACGCGCTTGACGTGACCAGCCGTCGCACCAGCAGCATTGTGCTGGGCGGCGAATTGAACTTCAATCCGACGAAATTCGCCGCATCGATTCGCACCGACGAGAGCAATCAATTTGGTTCACGAACGACAGGCAACGTCTCGGCTGGCTACGCGCTCAACACTGCGTGGCGCGTGTTGGCAAACGCGGGGACTAGCTTCAAAGCGCCGACCTTTAACGATCTCTATTACCCCGGTTTTGCCAATCGACTGCTCGCACCGGAGCGCGCGAAAAACATCGATGCAGCGATTGAATGGAACAACAAAACCGCAAGCGCCAAGCTCGTTGTTTACGAGAACCGAGTTCGCGATTTGATTCAATTTGTATGCGACGCCGATTTCAATTGCGCCCCGCAAAACGTCTCGAAAGCAACACTCAAAGGAGCGACCCTTTCGGCAGCAACTCGTGTCGCCGGATGGCGCGTTGACGGCAGCCTCGACATGGCGGATCCGAAAGACGTCAACTCCGGCAAGCAACTAGCCCGCCGAGCCAAGCTACACGGCGCACTCCGAGCCAGCGGCGACATCATGGGCGTGACCAGCGGCGTTGAACTCATCGCCAGCGGCAAACGATTTGACAACGCCAGCAACTCACGCGAACTGGCGGGCTACGGCATCGTCAACGTTTTCGCAAAACGTGAGTTGATGCGCGGCGTTTCGCTCGGACTCCGAATTGACAACGCGTTTGACCGAGACTACCAACAGGCCACAGGCTACGCCACTGGCGGACGGAGAGGCTGGCTCACGCTCGACGTCACAGCGCCGAAACTGTAGGAGCGGCTCGCCGCGAATCGCACGAGATACAGCAATCAGCTCGAACGCCACAATAATTGAAGCCCACGCGCTGTTTTGAAATTATTTCAAATGCAGACAGTAGGGCGGGACGCTTGCGGTCCCGCCTTGTGAATCCGCCGCAGGCAGTGCGCACGACAGATTTGTGATCGATACGCAGTCGGCGGAACCGCAAGCGTTCCGCCCTACTCTGCTCCACCCGATTGACCGTAGGGCGGGACGCTTGCGGTCCCGCCTCGTGAATCCGCCGCAGGCTGTGCACGCGACAGATTTGTGATCGATACGCAGTCGGCGGAACCGCAAGCGTTCCGCCCTACTCTGCTCCACCCGATTGACCGTAGGGTGGGACGCTTGCTGTCCCGCCTTGTGAATCCGCCGCAGGCTGTGCACGACCGATTCGTGATCGATACGCAGTCGGCGGAACCGCAAGCGTTCCGCCCTACTTCCCTAACCTCTAGATTCAACACCAATAGCTATATCGATTAATGCCATACGCATATTGGCCAATCATGAAAATAATACAAATTTCAAAAGCATTGATAAAGTCGCTAAAAGCCAACGTTAATAAGGCATTAACCGCATTTGTTGTTATTTTTGGCCTCTTCACAAACGCGTCGGCCACTTCGCCTCAGCGCATTGTCAGCCTAGCCCCGCACGCCACGGAGCTTCTCTTCTCGGCGGGTCTCGGCGCTCGCGTCGTGGGCGTCAGCGAGTCCTGCGACTACCCCGAAACTGCAAAAACACTTCCCAAGGTTTCGGGCTATCGGGGTACCAACATCGAAGCCGTACTCGCGCTGAAACCTGATCTGGTCGTCGTTTGGCCCAGCGGCAACAAACGTGATGACATTGCCGCACTGGAGCGGCTTGGTATTCGCGTTTACAGGAGCGAAATAGACACGCTCTCAGGCATCTCCGCCACCTTGCGCGAATTCGCAGCTTGGTCGAACGACGACGCTGTAAAAAAACGCGCCGCCGACTCCGAAGTCACCGTCGCCGCGCTACGTGAAAAGTACGCCACCAAAGCACCCGTTCGCGTCTTCTACCAACTCGGCGAAGGCCGCCTGTTCACCCTCTCGAACAAACACCTGATCGGCGAAGCGCTCGCCACCTGT
>JAAFHR010000367.1 GCA_013298455.1 Betaproteobacteria bacterium
AGGAAATACCATGACGCGAGGCGCTTGGCCTTATCGCGTGAGAGTTTGGTTTCGCCGAATCCGTTTTCGATGGATTCGATCGCTACCTGAATGAAATCGCCGGCTTTGACATCAATTTCGCCGCGATCATTTTTGAATTCGTCCAGAGGCACGTAGGCTTCTGATTTGAGACCTGCGTTGACAACAACCATGTTGTAGTCGACGCGAACCACCTCAGCGGTGATCACTTCGCCATTGCGCATTTCTTTGCGAACGAGGGATTCCTCGAACATCGAGGCAAAGGATTCCATTTCTGTTGACATTCAGTAACTTTCGGTGAGCTCTTGCCCTTGCGAGATTGCAGGGAATAGAGGTTGGGTTAAAGGCAGGACGAAAGACGGAGGACGAATGACGCAAAGGTTCGCGTGCATTTTTCTTTCGTCGAACGTGCCTGTGTTTCGGGGACGTTTTTTTTCGCTAGTTGCTTCGCAGTTTCCAGAGCGCCAACACCGCATCGATGGTCTGTTTTGGACCGTGCGCTGCGTTGTCGATCACGATGGCATCTTGGGCTGGTTTCAGCGGTGCGATCGCGCGGTTTTTATCCTGCGCATCACGCTGCTGAATCTTTTCCAAAACGCTTGCAAAGCTTTCGAGCGAATCTGTGATTATAGCGGAATTTCCCTTGTCAATCAATCGTTTAGCTGCGGAATTTGGCAGCGTTTTGGGCTTGGTTTGAGCTGAGTGTTTTTGCAGCTGACCGTGTCGTCGCTCGGCGCGCACTTCTGATGGGGTCGTCAGAAAAATCTTCAGAGCCGCATCGGGGAACACAATCGTTCCCATGTCGCGACCATCTGCCACCAGGCCGGGGGCTTGCGCAAAATCGCGCTGCCGCGTGAGGAGCGCTGCCCGCACTTCTGGGATCGCCGACAGCTTAGACGCCATCATGCCAACCGTCTCCGCCCGAATCGAATCGGTCGCATCCATGCCGTCGAGCCACACCGATTCGCCACGAAATTCCAGAGAAAGTGCTTTAGCTATCTCTTCTAATTGCCTGATTTCATTTGTATTTGTTCTTCGATTTAGTGCCGCCAACGCAAACGCCCGATAAATCGCGCCGCTATCCAAAAGATGAAATCCAAGCGCCGACGCAACGGCGCGAGCGACCGTGCCCTTGCCCGAAGCCGTCGGGCCATCGATGGTCAAAACCGGAATTGGCGGATCTTCGGTGAGTGAGGTCATTGGCAGATGCTTTCTACGCCTCAATTCGTAGAGGCTGCAGGTAGTTTTTTGCAAAGATCAACAAGGTCTGTAAACGGGCTATAGTCCACGATAAATAAGGCACCAACGAGGTTTGTTGCCTCGCTGCCATTGAGCAATGCGGCGAACGCGGCCGCACCGAAAACGTGTGCGCGACACGGTAATCGCGATTCCTGATTGTCAACGCGGTTCAGATGAGGAATTTGTCATCCTGAGACCTCTGCATAACTCAAATTTCCGTCATTCCCGCGAAGGCGGGAATCCATCGTCGATGAAGAGCCATGTTCCAAGTGATTGATTTTGCTCAATTCACCATGGATTCCCGCCTTCGCGGGAATGACAATAGGGGGCGACCTTCCAGCGCTTTTGATAGTTGTGCAGTGAGCAGAGGGAAGAATCAGCGCCACTTATCCGCCCCAATCTGTTTGCCATCTGATGCTTCGTGCTGCCCAACCAAACAAAGCGCTGGGTCGGGATTGGTTCTGAATCAAGTTAGCAATCAGCCAATGATTTTAGGATGGGAGGGTCGACCGCTCTGACCCAAACGAAATCCCACTGCGATAGCATCGTTGCAACACCCTTGTCTCTATTGCATGTCATGACACAAACTTTCAAAACCGTGGGCGTGGTTGGCGCCGGAACGATGGGCGCAGGGATCGCGCAAGTGGCCGCTGCTGCGGGTTGCACCGTCAAACTCTTCGACGCCCGAGACGGCGCCGCGCAAGCCGCGATCACCAAAAGCAAAGAGTCACTGCAAGCCCTAGCCAACAAAGGAAAGCTCACGCCCGAAGCCGCCGCTAGCACCGCCGCTCGGATGCATCCCGCAACGGATCTGAATGACTTTCACGATTGCGATTTGGTGATCGAAGCGATCATTGAGGATTTGGCCGCGAAACAAGCGCTGTTCAAATCGCTTGAATCCATTTGTGCGGAGAGCACCGTGATGGCGACGAACACCTCGTCGATTTCGGTGACGGCCATCGGCGCGGCGCTAGCCCGGCCTGAAAACTTGGTCGGCATGCATTTTTTCAACCCTGCGCCGATTTTGCCGTTGGTCGAAGTCGTAAGCGGTCAGCTCACAGCAAGTGCCGTTGCGGATCGCGTGGAAGCCGCGTCTCGTGAATGGAAAAAGACGCCAGTTCGATGCAAATCTTCGCCCGGATTCATTGTGAACCGCGTGGCACGGCCGTATTACGGCGAGGCCTTTCGCGTGCTCGAATCGGGCGGCGCGGACGTGGCAACGATTGATTTGGTGCTTCGCGAAGCCGGTGGCTTCAAGATGGGTGCCTTCGAACTCCTTGATTTGATTGGGCTTGACGTCAATTTGATGGTGACGAAAAGCGTGTGGAATGCCTACTACCAAGACGCCCGCTATCGCCCGAGTTTGACGCAAGAGGAAATGGTTGCCGGTGGAATGCACGGTCGCAAAACCGGTCGCGGTTTTTACACCTATCCGGCGGGCGTGCCCGCAGCGCCAGCGTCGGCATTCGGCCCCGCACCAACGATGGTGCAGTATCTGAGCGAATCCGACGCGCTTGATCCGCTGATGGAGCGCATCAAAGCCGGCGGCATCAAAATTCAATCTCGGAAAGAAGACGACCCGCTCGGCGCTGGCCAATTTCGTGTGGGTAACGCCGTCGTTTGCTTGAGCGATGGCCGAAGCGCCACGCAGATTGCCTATGAAGAGGATTTGCACAACGTCGTCACGCTCGATTTAGCGCGCGATTTTTCGATGTGCAAACGTGTCGCACTCGCCAAGGGCGACGAAACTACCACTGCCGCGCTCGCTGATGCGGTCGGCCTCTTCCGCGCGCTCGGCATCGAAGTTTCAGTGATCGACGACATCCCCGGCATGATCGTCGCCCGCACGCTCGCCATGCTCGCGAACGAAGGCGCAGACGCCGTTTTGCAAGGCGTTTCCAGCGCTGAGGGCGTCGACACCGCCATGAAACTCGGCGTCAATCACCCCGAAGGACCGCTAGCAGCGGCCGACCGAATCGGCCTCAACTTGATCAACGCGATTTTGGTCAACATGCACAGCCACACTGGAGATGATCGCTATCGGCAATCGATGCTGTTGCAGCGGAAGGTGTGGGGCGAAGGGGCGTTTCGTGACCCGCAGTGAACTGGGCGCAGGCCCCCTTCTCCTGCAGGCGGGAGAAGGGTTGGGGATGAGGGTGTCCCGGCGGTGTCAGCCAATTCACACTTCCTCTCCCGGCCACCACACCCTCACCGCCGCCCTCTCCCGCCTGCGGGAGAGGGAGTTTTCGGCGCCACGAAGCCCTTTGGAGCATCGCGAGTGAGCTCCCCCACCCCCCAACAAGTCGCCAGCGCCATGTACCAGCGCGACCACACTGCCCACGCCCTGGGCATCCAAATCGCCCAAGTCGCCCACGGCTCGGCGACGCTCCACATGCAAGTGCGCCAAGACATGGTCAACGGCCACGACATTTGCCATGGCGGCATGATGGCCACCCTCTGCGACACGGCATTCGCCTACGCCTGCAACAGCTACAACGCCAACACCGTAGCGAGCGGCTTCTCCATTGAAATCCTCGCCCCCGCCAAGCTGGGCGACACCTTAGTCGCCGTCGCAGTAGAGCAAATCGTTCGAGGCCGAACCGGTGTTTACGACGTGAAACTCACCAACCAAAGTGGCGACATCATCGCCCTCTTCCGGGGTAAATCAGCGAGGATT
>JAAFHR010000368.1 GCA_013298455.1 Betaproteobacteria bacterium
GGCACCTGCTGAGCCGACGGGGTCAATGATTGCTCCCAATGCCGCAGCAACGCGCACAGCGAACTTGGGTGGGCGAGAGCGGCTGACAACGATGCGCCCAGTCCCCTCCCCTTCAAGGCGAGGGTTAGGGTGAGGATGGTTTTCGACCTCCCGAGCGTGTAACCCCATCCCCCTCCTAACCTCCCCCTTGAAGGGGGAGGAACCCAACCGGCGCTCGCCCCCAAATAGCATCCCCATCGCAGGCAGCGCCACACTCGCCGCCGTGACCACGCCACCCTCCACCAAGGCAACATGCACCGCCCAATCGTCGCGACCTTCGCGATATTCACGGGTGCCATCTAGCGGATCGATGATCCACACTCTGCGAGCGGTCAAACGAGCGAAATCGTCTACGGATTCTTCGGAGAGGATGGCGTCGTTGGGTCGATGCAGTCGGAGTTGCTCGATGAGGAATTCATTGGCGAGCGCGTCGCCTGCGTCGCCGAGGGCTTTGTTCCCGCCGTTCTGCCCCCTCTCCCCTTGAGGGAGAGGGTTGGGGAGAGGGGGGAGGTCATTCGGAGAGCCCCGCTCAAACTTCACTCCAGCTTCCCCCTCTCCCCTAACCCCTCTCCCTCCGGGGGAGAGGGGAACCCACCCGAGTAGCCGGTTGCGCAAGTCTACGAGCTGCGTGCCCGCTCGTTCTGCAAGCAGCGAAGCCAACTCGGCATCGCGCAGACTCATCGGAAATGATCCGCCACGAACGCACGCGGAACGCAGGGCGCTAACCGATGAGCTTTTTTATTAAACGCGTTATTTAATGTCGGTTTCATATGAATAAATTAAATATTCAATAAAGATCAAAAAAACTCGTAACCCCTCATTTAAGTTGGCATTCAATCAATAAGTTAACGATAGAGGCCTACCGAAACCAGAGGCGAAACCCATACCCTCAAATCCCCAAAATCTGCTGCCGCTCTTTCTTGGTCGGTGCGAAACCTTCGCGCTCATACGTGTCAAAAATCGCGTTCACAATCTCTTGCGGGTCGTCGATGATTTTCATGAGTTCGATATCGCCTGGCGAGATAAGTTTTTCTTTGAGCAGGGTGCGTCGGAACCATTCAAGCAAACCGCCCCAAAATTCTGCGCCGACCAAAATGATCGGCATCTTGCGCGACTTTCCAGTTTGAATGAGCGTCAAAACTTCCGTCAATTCATCCATCGTTCCGAAACCGCCGGGCATACAAACGAGCGCCATGCTCGTTCGCACAAACGCGAGTTTTCGGTTGAAAAAATACTTAAACGAAATGCCCATGTCTTGATACGGGTTGCCGGACTGCTCGTGCGGCAATTGAATGTTTAAGCCAATCGACAAACTCTTTCCGGCAAACGCACCTTCGTTCGCGGCTTGCATGATGCCCGGACCGCCGCCGCTAATCACGCTAAAGCCCGCATCAGACAACAACCGCGCAATCACTTTGGTTTGCTCATACCAAGGATTGTCGGGCTTGATACGCGCGCTACCAAAGATCGACACAGCGGGCTGCACAGGCCGGAGCTTCTCGGTGGCGTAGGTGAACTCCGACATAATCTGTAGCGCTCGCCACGCCTCTTGGCCGGGCGTTAAATCCTCAGCGCTGGTCGCGCTTTTTAGTCGCTCAACCTTAGCCTTTGTGCTTTCATTGTGAACGGTCATGACGGACTCTCGTAAAAAATTAGTGCTGGTAGATGGCTCATCTTACCTGTATCGCGCGTTTCACGGCATGCCCGATTTGCGCACCAAAGCGGGCGAGCCCACGGGCGCGATTCGCGGCGTGATCACGATGCTCAGAAAGCTCGTGCAAGACGAAAAACCGGACTACTTTGCGGTGATTTTCGATGCACCCGGAAAGACATTTCGCGACGATTGGTATCCCGAATACAAAGCAAATCGTTCACCGATGCCCGATGACATGCGCCCGCAGATCGCGCCGCTGCACGACATCATCCGCGCCCACGGCTGGCCGCTCATCATGGAAACGGGCGTTGAGGCCGACGACGTGATCGGCACGCTCGCGGTTGAAGCGGAAAAAATTGGCATGCGCTGCGTGGTTTCCACAGGCGACAAAGACTTGGCGCAGCTCGTCACCGAGCACGTGATTCTGAAAAACACCATGTCGTTTGAGACGCTCGACATCGCAGGGGTGAAGGAAAAATTCGGCGTGTTGCCAACGCAGATTCTGGATTACTTAACGCTGATCGGCGACACGGTCGACAACGTACCCGGTGTCTCAAAAGTCGGTCCAAAAACCGCCGTGAAATGGCTCGCTGAATACGGCTCGCTCGACAACATCGTTGCCAATGCCGACAAGATTTCTGGCGTGGTGGGCGAAAACCTCCGGAAAGCACTTGATTGGTTGCCGCAGGGCAAGCGGCTGCTTACCGTGAAGTGTGATGTGTCGCCGTTGGTGTCGGCCGAATCATTGGTCATGACCGAAGCGCAAACGGCCACACTACTTGAGTTTTTTGAGCGGTTTGAGTTTAAGGGGATGGCCAATGAGGTGCGGGGTGGCTCTCCCCTCTCCCGCGAGCGGGAGAGGGGTGGGGGTGAGGGTGCTGCCGCTGCTCCGATCCAACTTTCGATAGAGGCGGGAGGCCACCCTCACCCTAACCCTCTCCCGCCTGCGGGAGAGGGGACAAAACAGCCACGCAACTACAAAACCATCTCCACCGAGCCGGAGTTAACCGAACTCATCGCCGCCCTTTACCAATCCGAACTCACCTGCTTCGACACTGAAACCACATCGCTCGAACCGTTGCTCGCGAAGGTCGTGGGTCTGTCCTTCGCCTGGACGCCATTCGAGGCCGTCTACATCCCGCTCGCACATCGCTACCCCGGCGTGCCCGACCAATTGCCTCTGGAAGACACACTCGCTAAGCTCAAACCATGGTTTGAAGACGCATCGAAAAAGAAACTCGCGCAGAACGCCAAGTACGACGAGCATGTGCTGCTAAATCACGGCATTCAAGTGCGTGGCATCGTACACGACACCCTGCTCGCGGATTACGTTTTAGAGAGCCACAAACTCCACAATATGGACGCGATGGCGCTTCGTTTTTTGGGCGAGACAACCATCAAGTTTGAAGACGTTGCGGGCAAAGGCGCGAAGCAAATCGGCTTTGATGAAGTGAGCATCGAAAAAGCGGCGGAATACAGCGCGGAGGATGCAGACGTAACGCTGCGTTTGCATCATGCGATTGCACCAATGATTGCAGCGGACGCCAAGCTGCAATACATCTACGAAAAGCTCGAAATGCCCACGCGGGAAGTGCTCGTTCGGATGGAGCGAAACGGTGTGTTGATTGACTCACAGCTACTCGCCAAGCAATCGCATGAACTCGGGATGCAAGCCAATGCGCTCGAGCAAAAGGCGTACGAACTCGCGGGGCAGCCGTTTAATTTGGGCTCACCAAAGCAGCTTGGAGAAATCTTGTTTGGCAAGCTCGGGCTTCCCGTTAAACGAAAAACGGCCACGGGACAACCTTCGACCGACGAAGAAGTGTTGTCCGAATTGGCTGAGGATTTTCCGCTGCCAAAGCTCTTGCTCGAACATCGCTCGATCACCAAACTCAAGAGCACTTACACCGACAAACTGCCCAAGATGGTCAACCCGGAAACCGGGCGCGTGCACACCAACTACGGTCAAGCCACCGCCATCACCGGGCGCTTATCGAGCAACGATCCCAACCTGCAAAACATCCCCGTTCGCACCGCGCAAGGTCGCGAAATCCGCAAAGCCTTCATCGCACCTGCTGGATCAAAAATCGTCAGCGCTGACTACTCGCAAATCGAGCTCAGAATCATGGCCCACATCTCAGAGGATGCTGCGATGTTGAACGCATTCGCCAAGGGTTTGGACATTCACAAAGCCACCGCCGCCGACATCTTCGGTGTACCGATTGATGAAATCACCAGC
>JAAFHR010000369.1 GCA_013298455.1 Betaproteobacteria bacterium
ATCGCGGCTCCCCCGAGCCCCAACGCGCTCGCAGCGGCCAACGCGACAAACGGCACTAAGCCGCCATAGCCAAGCCACGCCACGACGGCTGGAGGACGATGATTCGCGGAATTCATAGGGTGTTGCAAACGTTATGATTACCAATTGTAGTAAGCGTTTCTCGTGCGGCTTTCCCGCGCGCCGCAGTTAGGTTGAAGTTTGACCGCACCCCTGTTTCCACCCACCCATTCCGAAGCGCTTGCCAAAGCTGCCGCTGTCGATCCTGAGCGATATGCGCGCACGCGAAATGCGCTGACGGGCGACGTGAGCTACCTGTCGCCGTACCTAACGCACGGTCTGATCGATGTGCCCTCCGTGCTGCAACAAGTCGCCGCCAAGCACCGTATCGGTTGGGACACCAAATTTGTTTTCGAGCTCGGTTGGCGCGAGTATTTCAGCCACGTGTGGTCGCACTTGAATGAAGGCATTTGGAACGAGCCGCATGATCCGCCCGCTCAGCGCTACGCCGAAACGATGCCCGCTGACATTGTTAACGCCACGACGGGCGTGCCGATCATCGATCAACAAATCAGAGCGCTCTACAGCACAGGCTACCTGCACAACCACGCCCGAATGTGGATCGCCTCGTACGTCGTGCACTTGCGAAAAGTGAGTTGGCGAGCGGGAGCGCGCTGGATGTACGCGCATTTGCTCGATGGAGATTTGGCGTCCAACACCTTGTCGTGGCAATGGGTTGCGGGCACTTGGACTGGAAAGCCTTATCTGTTCAATGCGGAAAATGTGGCTCGCTACGCGCCCGGTGTTGACTGCCGCAACACATTAATCGATCAAAGCTACGAAGCGCTCGGTGCCTTTGCCTACGGCAACGATTTCGTGAAAGCAGCACGCATCGATGGCGCACAAATGATCGAACCCACTGTGAGCGCTGAGCCCCCAAAACACCCAGCAATTCAGCGAGCAACCGAATTTCAAGCCACGTCGCCCCGTGCGTGGCTCATGCATCCTTGGGCGCTTCACCCTCCGCAACTCGATGCGCAGACACCGGTGATCGGTGTGATCAATTCGGAATTTCACGCCCGCTATCCATGGAGCGAGCAACGCTGGCGCTTTGTCTTGGATGCTATGGAAATTGCCTGTAGCCACATCCTTGTCGGCACCACCGATGAATTGACTAGGGCGCTCAAAGGCGTTGCTCTGCACGCCACGCAAACACTCAACCCGCATTACGATGACCTGATCGCGCGCCTCGTGCCGCTCGCGCCACTTCCGCCGCGCGCCTTTAAAAATCCCAATCTACTAAAACGATCCTTCACATCGTTTTGGAATCACATCAATCGAGAGGCTTTTCCGCTATGAATATTTTGATTACGGGCGCGACCGGCGCCATCGGTGGGGCGCTAGCTCGCACACTTCATACACAAGGCCACGCGCTGCTGCTCTCTGGCCGAGACGCTGAAAAACTCGCTGCGTTAACTTCCGAGCTGAGTGGCAGCACGGGCTGTGCGGCCGATCTCGTGACGCCCGAGGGTATGGCCGCCGTGCTTGAAGCGGCCGCCGCTTGGGGCAGCGTTGACGCGCTGGTTAACTGCGTGGGCTCCATCGTGTTGCGGCCGCTGCACTTGACCTCCGAGGTCGATTGGAATGCGCAGTTTGCGACCAACGCCACCACCTCGTTTCATCTGCTGAAATGGCTCGTGGCTACGGCCATCAGAGCCCAGCGCCCAGCACAAGCGGTGCTGGTGAGCTCTGTCGTTGCCGAAGCAGGATTTGCCAACCATGAAGCGATCGCCGCTGCCAAAGCTGCAGTGACGGCGCTCGCGATGAGCACTGCGGCAAGCTACGCCGACAAAGGCATTCGAGTGAATGTGGTCGCGCCGGGGCTCACTCGCTCATCACTCACGCAACGCTTTATCGCCACACCCGAGGCCGAGGCGCGCTCGGCGGCGATGATCCCCACAGGACGCATTGGCGAGCCCGAAGAAGTGGCCGGAACGATTGCGTTTTTGCTCTCACCCGCTGCGGCGCACATCACGGGCCAGGTCATTCGCGTCGACGGCGGGCAGGGCTTGCTTCGCCCGTTGCCAAAGGCCGTAAAGTAAGCGGCTGCAGCGCAAATGAAAAGCGACTTCAAAGGCAACAAAGCCAACCTGCCATCGAAGCCCTGCGTCGTTTGTAATCGAACGATGACATGGCGGAAATCATGGGCGAAAAATTGGAACGAAGTGAAGTATTGCTCCGATAGCTGCCGCGCTAAATCAAAGCAGGCGACGTCCGCAGGCGGCGCTTCATGAAGCCGCGCACCAAACGGCTCGTCATCGTCCTTGGCGATCAGCTGAGCTTAAAAAATCCTGCCATTGCCAACGCAAGCAAAACCGACGATGTGATCCTCATGACCGAAGTGCGCGAGGAGTCCACGCACGTGTGGAGCCACAAAGCGCGCACCGCAATGTTCTTTTCAGCCATGCGGCATTTCGCGCAAACGCTCACCGAAGCTGGCTATCGCATTGAATACGCCGCGATCGGAACCCACGAATTCCAAAGCCTTTCTGAAGCATGGCGCGATGCCATTGCGCGCCATACACCGACATCCATCGTGGCCTGCGAAACTGGCGATTGGCGTGTTGAGCAATCGCTGATCGCGACATGTAACGAGGCGAAGCTGCCACTCACCATCGAGCGCGACACCCACTTCATGATCAGCCGCGACGCCTTTGCAAAGTGGGCCGGTGGCAAAGCAGTGAGCGGTAAGCCCAAGCAGCTGCGCATGGAAATGTTTTATCGACACATGCGAAAACTCTCCGGCGTGTTGATGCGCGACGATGACTCGCCCGAAGGCAGCGTGCGGAATTTCGATGCGCAAAATCGTGGCAGCTTTGGTAAATCAGGGCCCACCGATGTGCCCAAACCCGTTCACTTTGAACCCGATGAGATCACGCGCGCTGCGTTTGCTGACATTGAGAAACACTTCCCCGATCATCCGGGAACGCTCGATCATTTCGCGTGGCCGGTTACACGAGAACAAGCGCTGCAGTCGCTCGCCTCGTTCATGCGAGATCGGTTGCCGTCGTTTGGGCAGTACCAAGACGCCATGTGGACCGATGAGCCGTTTTTGCATCACAGCTTGTTGTCAGCGGCCATGAATTTAAAGCTGCTCGACCCGCGCGAAGTGATCGATGCGGCGCTCGGTGAATACAAAGCGGAGCGAGCGGATTTAGCAAGTGTTGAGGGCTTCATTCGGCAGATTCTGGGTTGGCGCGAATTCATGCGCGGCGTGTATTGGCTCGATATGCCCGGCATGGCTGCAGCCAATCATTTCGGCGCCAGCACACCGCTCCCAAAGTGGTACTGGACGGGCGAGACGCACATGAATTGCATGCGCCAATCGATCAAACAAACGCTCGATCATGGCTACGCGCATCACATTCAGCGCCTCATGGTGACGGGTAACTTTGCGCTCATCGCGGGCATCATTCCGCAGGACGTTTGCGCATGGTACTTGGCGGTCTACGTCGATGCGATCGAATGGGTGGAGCTTCCCAACACGGCAGGCATGGCGCTCTACGCCAATGGCGGCCGCTTCACCACGAAGCCTTATGCGGCGAGCGGCGCGTACATCAAGCGGATGAGCAATTACTGCGGCGGCTGCTGCTACAAACCCGATGCCAAAACGGGCTCGCAAGCCTGCCCGATGACGACGTTTTATTGGGATTTTTTATTGCGGAACGAAGCCGAGATGAGCCGCAATCAGCGCGCCGCGTTGATGATGCAGCATGTGAGTCGGTTGGACGATGAAGCGCGTGAAGCAATTCGCGCACAAGCCGCCCAGAACATCCGAAACATTGATTCGCTGTAGCTTAGTGATACCCCAACTTATTCAGCGAAACACAGAAAATCTTTGGGCTATAGGCGGTTTTGCGCATTAT
>JAAFHR010000037.1 GCA_013298455.1 Betaproteobacteria bacterium
CACCAATCGCCCGCAAAGTGAATCGATTGATGGCGATGGGGCAAGCGGTTCAACACCGCGACTTGCTGCGGCGTACAGGCGTAGGTCGCCCGCTTTTCCGTCACGCATTGCGACCACACCGGCTCGGGCAGCGAAAAACTTTTTCGAAGCTGCGCGAGCCCTGCAGGCATGAGGGCGGCGTCATCACCGCCACGATGATGCGCGCTGATTACTACGCTCACGCGAACGTGACCGTTAGCGAGTCGATGCGCGAAGAGCCATTGCCCAGGGGCGCCGTCGAGCATCAACATCGCGGCATTCGTTGCATCGATGCCGCCCGCGAATTCGTAATGCAGCGTGGTGATGGGTTCGTAGGTCAGCAGGTCGAGCGCCTGCGCCAATTCGTTGAGCTCGGGGACACCAGCAATGAGTCGCGGCACATGTTGCGGTCCGGTGGCGATCACGGCCGCGTCGAAATTGTGCGTCTCGTCACGCGTTGTGACCTGAGTCGTTGAGCCTTCCGTGGCAACGCTCATCACCACCGCGCCGCGAAACACTTCGCCGCCCAGCGCCTCCACTTGCGCGAGCGCTGGGTCAGGAAGCAGGGCGCTCAAATCAACGCGCGGAATCAGCATGTCGCTCGCACTTCGGTTGGGCAAAAACGCGCGTCGCAGCACTTCGACAAACACCGCCGCAGAAGCGCGTTCAGCGGGTGTGTTGAGCGCCGCCACACAGAGCGGCTCCCAGAGCAATTCGCGAACGCGTTTCGGTTGTTCGGCGATGAGCATTGCAACCGTAGTTGTTGCGTTGGGACGAGCGAACAGCAGATATTTGGCAGACCACACTGAAGTCGCAATTTTTTCCGTCCAATTCAAACCGTTCGCGGCGAGCAGCCCCGTGGCCAAGTGCAGCGGCGCTGCGCCCATTCCGGCTCGTAGCGATAGCGGCGCGGCCACGTTGGGCGCGGTTTGCATCGACAACGCACGCCGCTCCAGCACACTCGCCGAATCTTCGCCGTGCAAGCTCGCAATCATCGCCAATGATCGGTCATAAGCGCCTAGCAACAGGTGCTGACCGTTGTCAAAAACCCGCATTTCTTTTTCGACTCGCCGAGCGCGACCGCCAGCAATCTTTGCGGCCTCAAACACGGTGACTTGGCAGCCCGCGCGCGCCAAGCTCAGCGCCGCTGCCGCACCCGCCCAACCCGCCCCGATGACCGCGACCTTCTTCGTCACGCAAATGCCGCCGTTTTGCAGGCGATCCACAGCTTACGAATCGGCGTGAGCGCCACGCGATGCTCCAGCACTCGAAACCCGTCGCGACGAATTTCATCGAGCAGCGTTCGATAAATGGCCGCCATCGCAAGCCCAGATTTTTGCGCTGACTTGTCTTCGCGCGGCAGCGTGGCGAGCGCCTTGGCGTAGGTCGCTGCGGCGCGATCATATTGAAACTGCATCAGCGAATGAAATTCGGGCGTGGACTTCGCGTGCAGCAAATCAGCGGCGCTCACACCAAACTGCGTCAATTCATCGCTTGGCAAGTAAATCCGACCGCGCCGTGCATCCTCGCCCACGTCTCGAATGATGTTGATGAGTTGCAAGGATTCGCCCAGCAAACGCGCGTATTCAAGGGTCTGCGGATTGTTTATTTGGCGCATGCCAAAAATTCGTGCACTGACTTCGCCGACCACGCCCGCCGCTTGATAACAGTAGCGCTGTAGTTCAGGAAAGTTCAAATAGCGATTTTTTTCAAGGTCCTGCTGCATACCGTCGATGACGGTGTGAAACGCGCCCGAGGGGAGCTGCATGGGCGCGATATGGCGCTGTATGGCTTGGGTGACGGGATGCTGCGGTTTGCCCTCGTAAAGCGCGTCAATTTCCCGCCGCCAATAAGCGAGTTTGCTTCTCGCCAAGGCGGGATCGGTCACTTCATCAACAACATCATCGACCTCGCGACAAAACGCGTAAAACGCCGTGATCGCTGCGCGTTTTTCACCGGGCAACAGCCGAAACGCATAGTAGAAACTCGATCCCGACGCGGCGGCTTTGTCTTGGCAGTATTGGTCGGGGCTCATGCAGCGGGATGGTGACGAGAGGAGGTCTTAAGTGAGACGACGGAGACGTTACAGGTATTTTTGACGCAGATTTCCGCAGATTTAGGCACGGATTAGCGCTGATTTTTTATGTTTGCGGTGGTTCTTCGTGTCGCGCCTCTAAAAATCTGTGCGAATCCGTTTGGAATCTGCGGAAATCTGCGCCAAAAAAGTGTTCAGTGTTGACCGTGGCTCGCATTCACGTGACCAATGGCCAACCACAGCAAGCGAGGCGAATCGTACCAGCGCAACACAGGGCGCCGCGTGACGTCAAACTGATTCGCCGCTATTTTCTGCAAGATGCGCTGCCCACCCGCAATGGTGAACGCGATTTCCCAGCGAAAACGGCCGCTAAGCGCTGCCAGAAGCGGTACGCCTGAGAGCAGGAGTTTGAGCGCCACGTCGCATTCCCTCTGCATCAATGCGCGATGCTGCTGGGCATCTGGGAAGTTGGCATCGCTCAAGCCCATCGTTTGAAACGACGTTTGTGGCACGTAAACACGACCGCGAGAGGCATCAATCGCGGCGTCTTGCCAGAAATTGATGAGCTGCAGGGCTGAGCAAATCGCGTCGCTGTGTGCCAATGCCTTCGGGTCCGTGACACCGACCAGAGCAAGCATGAGCCGCCCAACGGGATTAGCAGATCGAGTGCAGTAATCCAAAAGTGCCGATTGATCGGGGTAGCGCTTTTGGAAAAGGTCTTGCCGAAAGGCCGACAACAGCGCCAAAAACGGCGCTTGATCGGCCCCGGTCAATGCGGCGTCTCGAAGCGGCGCTAGCGCTGCGACCGTAGGCTCGCTCACCGTTTCCCGTCGCCACAGCGCAGCGACGCTGTCTGCGAGGGAATCTAGCGCTGCTGCGCGTACGTCGGCAGGCGCATCGCCCTCGTCGGCGATATCGTCGGCGTGGCGAGCAAAACGATAGATTGCTGCGACAAACGGCCGCATCGCGGGCGGCAGCAAGATTGAGGCGACGGGAAAGTTTTCGTAGTGGTTATCGACGCTCATCGCGGGGGACGGGTGGGCAGATGCCTAGGGAGGTTGGGCTGCGGCATGGGATCGAGCGCATTTCGACGACGCAAGCGTCAATAGGGGCCGCAAAGCTATAATTGAAGGTTATGCGAATGTGGCGAAATTGGTAGACGCACTGGATTTAGGTTCCAGCGCCGCAAGGCGTGGGGGTTCGAGTCCCTTCATTCGCACCATTTTTTAGCACGCTTTGATGTCTGCGGCGACCATCGGTTGCCGCCGATGCCGGTGAAAACTGGCAAGCGTTGCGATTATCAGAAAACCCAAACGAGCGCTCCGCGTTGACGGAGCGCGCAGGAATTTGAGTATGTCCACCACGATTGAACAGGTCAGTAGTCTCGAGCGGCGTTTCACCATGAGCATCCCGATCGCTGCGGTCGAATCCGAAACTGACACGCGGCTCAAGCGCTTGGCGCGTACGGTCAAAATGGCAGGATTCCGCCCTGGTAAGGTGCCCATGAAGATGGTCGCTAGCACCTACGGCCCGCAAGTGCGCACCGAAGTTATTCAAGATCAAGTCAACAAGAGCTTTGGCGAAACGGTGGACGCTAATGCGCTTCGCGTTGCGGGCTACCCTCGGATCGAGCCCAAGGGAGATGCGACGGACCCGAACAACTTCCAATTTACGGCAACGTTTGAAGTGTTCCCCGAGATCAAATTCGGCGAAGCCGCTGAGCTGGCTGTTGAGCGGCCGGTGGTTGAAATCACTGAAGCTGATGTTGATCGCACCATCGAGACGCTCCGCAAGCAGCGCGTTCGCTATGAAGCCAAGGATACTGAAAGCGTTGACGGCGATCGCTTGATCGTTGATTTCTCGGGCGTTGTGGATGGCCTCGCGTTTGAAGGCGGGTCTGCGAAAGACTTCGCCATGGTGCTCGGTGAGCGCCGTATGTTGCCTGAGTTTGAAGCGGCCGCGCATGGCCTCAAAAAGGGCGAAACACGCGTCTTTGACTTGAATTTCCCAGCTGATTATTTCGGTGCGGACGTGGCCGGCAAGACCGCAACCTTTACTCTCGTTGCTAAAGACGTTTCGGCACCGATCCTTCCTGAAGTCGATGCAGAATTTGCTAAAGCCTTTGGCGTGGCCACTGGAGAGCTGGCAACCCTTCGGGCAGAAGTGCGTTCGAACTTGGAGCTGGAGCGTAAGCGCCGCGTCTTCCAAGCGCTTCGCGATCAGGTATTCAAAGCGTTGCGGTCACAGGCCAATGTCGAGATTCCGAAGTCGTTGATCGTTGCCGAGGCGCAACGCATGGCGCAGGCAGCCTCCGAAGAGATGCGTTCGCGCGGCGCGAAGGGCGAAAACGCCAACGTGTCGCCCTCGACGTTTGAGCCAGCCGCCACCGAGCGCGTTGCCATGGGCTTGATCGTGGGCGAATTGGTTCGCGAAAAGAAATTGCAAGCGACGCCGGAGCAGGTTCGTGCATTGCTCAATGAGCAAGCGCAGAGCTATGAGAAGCCAGAGCAAGTTGTTGCTTGGTACTACCAAGATGCGCGTCGTTTGTCGGAGTTTGAAGCGATTGCGCTCGAGCAAAACGTGGTCGACTACGTGGTTTCAAACGGCAAAGTTACCGATAAACCGGTGGCATTTACTGAGCTGATTGGTCAGCAAGCGGCATAGCGAATGCGTTGAGGCCGGGCGCGCAGCGAAGCGGCGCGCCTTGAACTCAACGCTCCCGCCCCCACGTTCGCTCTAACGAACACTATTGAAAGAATCACCATGTCGTTTTGGACTTCTCCCTTTGCCCCACAGTCTGAATCCACCACGCCGCAAGGCTTGGGTTTGGTGCCGATGGTCATCGAGCAAAGCGGACGAGGTGAGCGCGCGTTTGACATCTACTCGCGTTTACTGAAGGAACGGGTCATCTTTTTGGTGGGTCCAGTGACCGACGAAACGGCGAACCTTATCGTTGCGCAGTTGCTGTTTCTCGAATCCGAAAACCCAGACAAAGACATCAGCTTCTACATCAATTCGCCCGGCGGATCGGTGTCGGCGGGCATGGCGATTTTCGACACCATGCGTTTCATCAAGCCCGACGTGAGCACGCTTTGCGTGGGGATGGCAGCATCCATGGGTGCGTTTTTGCTGGCCTCTGGCACGAAGGGAAAGCGTTTTGCGCTCCCCAATTCCACCGTGATGATTCACCAGCCCTCGGGCGGTTTTTCGGGGCAAGTGAGTGACATTGAGCGCCATGCGAACTACATCGTGCGCCTGAAAAAACGCTACAACGAGCACATGGCCGATTTCACGGGCAAGAGCGTTGAAGACGTGGATCGCGCGTCAGACCGAGATAACTTCATGACGGCGCAAGAGGCGCATGAGTTTGGCATGATTGATCGAGTTTTGGGGCTCCGATCAGACGTCGCAGCGGCTTAAGTTCGCCGCATCAAGCGCTGCTCGAAACTGAGAGCAACCCGTAGCGGCAGGCACGATTCCCCCGCGCTCCCATTCTCCCTTGTGCGTGTCAATCAACGACTGAAATTCTCTCAGCCGTTGTGACGCCCGTTTCGCGCTACACTGGCGCGGATTCAATTGATAAGTGCGCCGTATTCTCGCGGACGCGAAAGGATTTCCATGGCGGAGAAATCTGCTAGCGACAAACTGCTGTACTGCTCGTTTTGCGGCAAAAGCCAACACGAGGTGCGTAAGCTCATCGCGGGTCCGTCGGTTTTCATTTGTGATGAATGCATTGATCTGTGCAATGACATCATCAAAGAAGAAGTTCAAGCCGACTCCAACGACAAAACAGCCAGCCGCTCGCTGCCCACCCCTCATGAAATTCGCCAAAAACTCGACCAATATGTGATCGGTCAAGAATCCGCGAAAAAAATTCTCGCGGTGTCGGTCTACAACCACTATCGTCGAATCGACTCGAATCAAAAGTCCGACGATATCGAGCTCTCGAAGAGCAACATTTTGCTCGTCGGCCCGACCGGTTCCGGCAAGACTTTACTCGCACAAACGCTCGCCAAACTCCTCGACGTGCCCTTCGTGATCGCGGATGCAACGACGCTCACTGAAGCGGGCTACGTCGGCGAAGACGTTGAAAACATCATTCAAAAGCTGCTGCAAACCTGCGACTACGACGTTGAGCGGGCGCAGCGCGGTATCGTTTATATCGATGAAATCGACAAGATTTCTCGCAAAGGCGAAAACCCATCGATCACTCGCGACGTGTCGGGCGAAGGCGTTCAGCAGGCGCTCCTGAAGTTGATCGAAGGCACGATGGCGTCTGTGCCACCGCAGGGCGGACGCAAACACCCTAATCAAGAGTTTGTCACCGTCAACACGGCCAACATTTTGTTCATTGTCGGCGGGGCGTTTGAAGGCCTTGACCGCATCATTCGCCAGCGCTCGGCAAAGACTGGCATCGGCTTCGGCGCGGAAGTGGTTTCGCCGGATGATCGCAGCACGATCAGCCAACTGCTCCGGGAAACTGAGCCCGACGACTTGATTCGTTTCGGTTTGATTCCTGAGCTAGTCGGGCGCTTGGCGGTTGTGGCAACGCTCGATGAGCTCGATGAAACGGCGTTGATCGACATTCTGGTGACGCCGAAAAACGCGCTCATCAAGCAGTATCAAAAAATGTTTCGCATGGAAGGCGTTGATCTGGAGGTGCGCGAAAGTGCGCTCGCTGCGATTGCGCGTCGCGCGATCAAACGACGCACCGGTGCTCGCGGACTGCGCTCCATCGTCGAAGGCATGCTGCTCGACACGATGTACGACCTGCCTTCATCGAACAATTTGCAGCGCGTGGTGATTGATGAAAGTATGGTCGAAAAAAATGGCCAGCCGCTCTTGATTTTTGCTGAACCGAGCAAAGCTGCCTAGTATTACCTTGGCTTCGTAACTTGAGTCGGGAGATGGCCCGGCTCGCGACACCCCACAACGGATATTTATGAGTACAGACGAAGCATTGACCTACCCACTTCTGCCGCTGCGAGATGTTGTGGTTTTCCCGCACATGGTGATTCCGCTGTTTGTCGGTCGCCCAAAGTCGATCAAGGCGCTCGAAGTGGCGATGGAAAGCGGAAAACACATTCTGCTGATCGCGCAAAAGACCGCCACCAAAGACGATCCAACGCCAGAGGATTTGCACGCCGTGGGCTGTGTGGCCACCGTGTTGCAAATGCTGAAGCTTCCTGACGGCACAGTCAAGGTGCTGGTCGAAGGTTTGCACCGCGCACGCATCACCGATCCCAACAACGCGGGCGAGTTTTACTCGGCAACTGCACTGCCGATTGCGGCCGACGATGACGATAGCGCCGAGGTTGAAGCCTTGCGCCGTGCGCTGCTGGCGAACTTCGATCAGTTCGTGAAGCTCAATAAAAAGATTCCGGCCGAAATCTTGACGTCGATGAATGGCATCGACGACGGCGGCCGTTTAGCCGATTCGATTGCTGCGCATCTGCCGCTCAAACTCGAGCAAAAGCAAGAGGTGTTGGAGCTGCCGCTCGTTGCCAAACGCATTGAGCACCTCATGGGCTTGATCGAAGCAGAGATCGACATCCTACAAGTCGAAAAACGTATCCGTGGCCGCGTGAAGCGCCAGATGGAAAAGAGCCAGCGCGAGTACTACCTCAACGAGCAGGTCAAAGCGATTCAGAAAGAGTTGGGTGACGGCGAAGATCAAGCTGAAATCGAAGAGCTCTCGAAGAAAATCAAAGCCGCTGGCATGAGCAAGGAAGCGCTTGAAAAGGCCAACGGCGAGCTCAAGAAGCTCAAGATGATGTCGCCGATGTCGGCTGAGGCAACGGTCGTCAGAAACTACCTTGACGTGCTGAGCAGCCTGCCGTGGAAGAAAAAGAGCAAGGTTTCGAAAGACCTCTCACGCGCCATCGAAGTGCTTGAAGCAGATCACTACGGGCTCGAAAAGGTCAAAGAGCGAATTACCGAGTATCTGGCGGTGCATCAGCGCGTGGACAAGGTTAAGGCGCCTATTCTGTGCCTCGTAGGGCCACCGGGCGTAGGTAAAACTTCGCTGGGTCAATCGATTGCACGAGCAACCAACCGAAAGTATGTTCGCATGTCGCTCGGCGGCGTTCGCGATGAATCAGAGATTCGTGGCCACCGTAGAACGTATATCGGTTCGCTGCCCGGAAAAGTGTTGCAAAACCTCACCAAAGTCGGCGTGCGAAATCCGCTTTTTTTGCTCGATGAAATCGACAAAATGGGTCAAGATTTCCGCGGCGATCCGGCGTCAGCGCTCTTGGAGGTTTTGGATCCCGAGCAGAACCACACTTTTTCTGATCACTATGCCGAGGTCGATTTCGACTTGTCAGACGTGATGTTTGTGGCCACAGCCAACAGCTTCAATCTGCCTGCGCCGCTTTTGGATCGCATGGAAATCATTCGCCTGTCGGGCTATACCGAAGACGAAAAAGTCAATATCGCGCAGAAGTATCTGATCCCGAAGCAAATCACCAATAACGGCGTAAAGAGCAACGAAATCGAGATCACCGAAGAGGCGCTTCGAGACATTGTTCGCTACTACACCCGAGAAGCCGGCGTTCGCTCGCTGGAGCGTGAAATTTCGAAGCTTTGCCGCAAAACGATTAAGCGCGCTCTGACTGAGAAAAACTTGGGTAAAGTCGTCGTTGATTCCGCCAATCTTGCTGAATTCTTGGGCGTACAAAAATTCACGTTCGGACTCGCAGAAAAGACTAATCAAGTTGGTCAAGTGGCCGGGCTCGCATGGACTGAGGTGGGCGGCGACCTGCTTACTGTCGAGGCTGTGGCCTTGGCAGGCAAGGGCACGGTGCGTCACACCGGCAAACTTGGCGACGTGATGCAAGAGTCTGTCGCAGCGGCCGTGTCAGTGGTTCGCGCTCGCGCCAAACGCCTAGGCATCCGCTCTGATTTTTACGAGAAACACGATTTGCATCTGCACTTCCCAGAAGGCGCTGTTCCCAAAGACGGGCCCAGTGCGGGTATCGCAATCACCACGGCTATCGTCTCTGCGCTCACCGGGATTCCGGTGCTCAGTTCAGTGGGTATGACGGGCGAGATTACGCTTCGCGGCGAAGTGTTGCCGATTGGCGGATTGAAGGAAAAACTCCTCGCAGCGCATCGCGGTGGTCTCACCAAAGTGCTCATTCCTGCGCTCAACGTCAAAGACCTAGTTGACATCCCAGACAACGTTAAAAACGTCGTTGAGATTGTTCCGGTTCGCTGGATTGATGAGGTGCTCGCCAATGCGTTGGAATCAGCGCCCGTTCCACTCGCCGACGATGATGCTGGGTTGGCAGCGCGTCCGGCAGAGCCAGCTAAATCAAACGACACCATTCTCACGCATTAGCGCTAACGCGCAAATCGGCCCGAGTTCGTAGTAGACTCTCGGGTTGAAAACGAATTGACGTTTGTACGTGAGCGTGTGAACGTCAATTTTCGAATCTTTTCTTCCAGTCATTTAATCGGCGAAAGGGGACAGTAATAATGAACAAAGCAGAACTCATCGAGAGCATCGCCAAGGCCTCGGATGTATCCAAAGCGGCAGCAGGCCGCGCGCTCGATTCCACGTTGCGGGCTATCACCGCTGCAATGAAAAAGGGCGAAATCGTTACGTTGGTTGGTTTCGGCAGCTTCTACGTTGGCAAACGTACGGCGCGCACGGGTCGCAACCCTCGCACCGGCCAGTCGATCAAAATCAAGGCTGCCAAGGTACCAAAGTTCCGTTCTGGCAAAGCTTTGAAAGATGCGATAAACTAGAGGGCTTCGCTTGGCAATGTGATTAAAATTACAAAGCCAAGTCGAAAGTCTGAAGCAGCGAGCAGCATTAGCAGCGAGTTGCTTCAAGACGGGTGCTTAGCTCAGCTGGTAGAGCGTCGCCCTTACAAGGCGAATGTCGGGGGTTCGATCCCCTCAGCACCCACCAAATCATTCGATGCTTGACCTGAAAAGGTTGTCGTTGAATACACTGCGGAGTGGTAGTTCAGTTGGTTAGAATACCGGCCTGTCACGCCGGGGGTCGCGGGTTCGAGCCCCGTCCACTCCGCCACTAATTCCGAAAAGGCGAACATTTGTTCGCCTTTTTGCTTATTTGCGTCACGTTTTGGGTCGTGCGTTCGGTCGCTCCGAATCGCTCGACTCCACTTTAGCCAGGTTGACCATGTTTGATTTCGTCTACAAAAACAAGCGCTTCGTTCAGATTTTGCTCGCGTTCATGGTGCTGCCATTCGCGTTTGTGGGCGTCGACAGCTACGTTCGCCAGATGGGCAACGAAAAAGATCTCGCGACGGTCGGCGGCCAACCCGTCACTGCGCAAGAATTCGAAAATGCGCTGCGCGGTCAGCAGGATCAAATGCGTCAGATGCTGGGAAAAAACTTTGATCCAGCGATGTTTGACAACCCAGAGGTCAAGCAGCAGGTGCTCGACGGCGTGATCAATCAGCGCCTGCTTCAGGCGAAGGCTACGAACCTATCGCTCACGGCGCCAGACGCAGAATTGCGGCGCACGATTCTGGACGTGCAAGCGTTTCAAGAAAACGGTAAGTTCTCCGAGCAGCGCTATGACGAAATCCTGAAGGCCAACGGCTTAACGCGTCTGGGCTACGAGCAACGTGTACGCGCTGAGCTCGGACAGCAGCCGCTGCAAGACGCGCTTGCGCGCTCGGCTTTCGCCGCTAACAGCCAAGTGGCGCTTTATCAGCAGCTCACCGAACAGGGCCGCGAAGTTCAGGTCGCGACCATCGCCCCCGACGCCTTCCTCTCGAAAGTCGTGATCGCTGATGCGAAGGTGCGCGAGGAGTACGACGCGAAGCCCGATGCCTATCGTGCGCCTGAGCAAATTAAGATCGAATATCTGCAACTCAATCAAGCGGCTTTTAACTCGCAAGTGTCAGTCTCTGCCGACGAGCTGAAGGCTGAGTACGATAAGCGCGTTAAGGAGTTCTCCGCGCCTGAAGAGCGTCGCGCGAGCCACATTTTGCTGGCAGTTGAAAAAGACGACAAAGGCAAAGCGAAGGCCGATTCAAGCGCCGCGATGAAGGCAGAGGCGGAAGCGCTGATGAAACAAGCCGGTAGTTCCGCAGAAAAATTCGCGGAGCTCGCCAAGGCCAAGTCCAAAGATCCCGGCTCCGCTGCACAGGGCGGCGACTTGGGCTTTTTCGGTCGTGGGCAGATGGTGAAGCCGTTTGACGACGCGGTTTTCGCGATGAAGCCGGGCGAAGTCCGTGGGCCGATTGAGACTGACTTTGGGTTTCACGTGATTCGTTTGGTCGACGTGAAAGCTGAGCGCGTTCGCGCATTCGACGAAGTCAAGGCACAGATCGAGACAGAGACCAAGCAGCAGCGCGCGGCCAAATTATTCGGTGAAAACGCTGAGAAGTTTCAGAATCGTGTTTACGAGCAAGCTGATAGCTTCGCTAAGCTCGCTGAAGATTTGAAAATCGAAGCCAAAAAAACCGATTGGCTCACGCGAAGCCAAGTCCAAGCGATTGCTGCTGGAAATCAAAAGTTTGCGCAAACCGTTTTCTCGCCAGCCTCCATCGCTAGCAAGAAAAACAGTGAAGCGATCGACTTGGGCAACAACAGCCTGATTTCAGCCCGCGTGCTCGAGCACAAACCGTCGGCTGTGCGTCCGTTTGACGAGGTCAAAGCGCAGATCACGGCGCAACTGCAACGTCGCGCAGCCACCGAAATGGCTGCGAAAGAGGGCGCAGAAAAGCTCAAGGCCATCGCCACCTCGGGTGACGCGGGTCTGACCTTTGGCGCGCCGCAACGTGTGTTGCGCCAATCTGGAGTGCCCGGGGTTAATGCTGCGCTCGCCAAGCAGGTGTTTGCAGTCGATCTGAGCAAGGGCGCGAGCTATGTGGGTAACAGCAACGACGCGGGCGGCTTCAGCATCGTTAAGGTGCTCAAAGTCGTGGAACCCGAAGCTGCCACCGGCGAGAAGCTCAAGTCGCTTGGCCAGCGTTTGGCGAGCCAAGGTGCTGGCGATGTGAGTAACGCCTACCTTACCGCACTCAAGGATTCGATCAAGGTCGTAATCAAACCCGCCGCAACCGGGACCAAACCTGCGAGCGCAGACACGCCTGCAACGCCTGCGAAGAGCTAATCTGACGCAGCCTCGAGCGGTCCGTGGCCGCCATACCGGCGTGTCGCCCGATCGCTCGGCCGCCTTGGCGGCTGATCACCCCGAAGGGGTGCGAGTTCCGCCAAACCCGTCGGACATGCCGCTCGCGGGGCGGTTTGAGCTCATCGCTCGGTGCGTATAATCTTGCTTTTGTGAGGATCAAAAATGCGCATCCGCGCCAAAGCGCTCACCTTTGACGACGTTTTGCTCGTTCCCGGGCAATCAAGCGTCCTTCCCCGAGATGTGGACTTATCCACGCCGCTCACCCGAACCATCTCGCTCAATCTGCCGTTGATTTCAGCGGCGATGGACACCGTGACCGAATCGCGTTTGGCTATTGCGATGGCGCAAGCGGGCGGCGTCGGCGTGATCCACAAAAACTTCTCCGCAAAGCAGCAAGCGCTCGAAGTCAGTCGCGTCAAGCGTCATGAATCGGGCGTGCTTAAAGACCCGATCACCGTGCACCCGTCGCTGCCCGTTCGCGATGTGTTGACCTTGACCCGCGAGCATCGCATCTCCGGCCTTCCGGTGGTTGATGGCAACAAACTGGTCGGCATCGTCACCAACCGCGATCTGCGCTTCGAACCGAAGCTCGATCAACCCGTCTCAGCGATCATGACGCCCGCCGCAAAGCTCGTCACCGTCCGCGAAGGCGAGAGTATTGAAACCGCCAAAGCGCTCATGCACAAGCACCGCCTTGAGCGCGTGCTGGTGGTTAATGGTGATTTTGAGCTCCGGGGCCTCATCACCGTCAAAGACATCCTCAAGTCGACCGAGCATCCCAAGGCCTGTAAGGACGATAGAGGCCGTTTGCGCGTTGGCGCAGCGGTTGGTGTCGCCGACGGCACGGAAGAGCGCATCGAGCTTCTGATCGCCGCTGGCGTCGATTTTTTGGTGATCGATACCGCACACGGCCATTCCAAAGGCGTGGTGGACCGTATTCGCTGGACGAAATCCCACTACCCCGATGCGCAAGTGATCGCGGGCAACATCGCCACCGCCGAAGCGGCACGCGCCTTGGCCGATGCGGGCGCAGACGCCGTAAAAGTGGGCATTGGACCAGGCTCGATTTGCACAACTCGGATTGTGACCGGCGTGGGCGTGCCGCAAATCACGGCAATTGCTGACGTGGCCGCTGGGTTGCAGGGCAGCGGCGTGCCATTGATCGCCGATGGCGGCATCCGCTTTTCGGGCGACATTGCCAAAGCTATTGCAGCGGGCGCTCACAGCGTGATGCTCGGCGGCATGTTTGCAGGCACCGAAGAAGCGCCCGGCGAAATCGTGCTGTATCAAGGCCGAAGCTACAAAAGCTATCGCGGCATGGGCAGCATGGGCGCCATGCAACAAGGCAGCGCGGATCGTTATTTTCAAGATAGCGC
>JAAFHR010000370.1 GCA_013298455.1 Betaproteobacteria bacterium
CCCGTTCACGCCCGAGTACGCCAGCCCCGAGCAAAAACGTGGCGAGCCGATCACCACCAGCGCGGATGTTTATGCACTGGGGGTTGTGCTGCACGAGCTCATCGCCGGCGAGCGCCCCGAGCTCGATGCCGACGCACACCCAACAACGCAGCTCACGAGCGATTTACCCTCATGGCAGGCAATCGGTGCGATGGCTCGAAACGATCTTGCCGCCGTTGCCCACAAAGCAGTTCACCCAGATCGTCAACGTCGCTATTCCACGGTAAACGCACTCGCTGATGATTTAGAGCGCTTTTCGCGGCGAGAGGCGGTGTCGGCGCAAAGCGATGGTCGTTGGTATCGACTCCGCCGTTACATCGCGCGTCATACGCTCGCGATCAGCGCGGCGACCGCTGTGGCGGCGGCGCTCATGTTAGGTAGCGCGCTCGCTATGTGGCAGGCGATCGAGGCGCGCGCGCAGCGCGCCGTGGCACTTCAAGAGGCGAGCAAAGCGAGCGCAGTGAAGCAATTTTTGGTGGGGCTATTTGAATCGTCAAAGGCCGATCAAATTGATGCAGAGAGAAAGCGAAACACAACCCTCGCGCAGCTCGTGCTCGACGCTGAAAACAAGGTCGCTACGGCATTTATTGATCAACCCGACATCAAAGAGGAAATGCTCTCCGTCGTGGGCGAGCTTCACGAAGAGCTAGGTCTACTGGATTCGGCGCTCCGGCTGCGCGAGCAAGTCGTGTCGCAACTGAGCGCGAGAAACGCTACGCCCGCACGACAAGCGCTTGCATTAGTGCAGCTGGCGACGGTACACACATCACGTGACGAATCCGATCAAGCCATCACTCGCATCGACGAGGCCAAGCGATTGCTCGCTTCGGCCACCGACCCAGAATCGCTCGGGGCGCTCGGCGAGGTGCTCGCGCAAGAGGCTTATGCGAGATCGTGGGTGATGGCAAGCGATGCACAAGCGGTGAGGGCACTCGCCGAACGGGCGATCCGCTTACTTGAGACGCATCGCGCGAAGTCGACGATGATCCCGGTAGCCTATGCCGCGCTGGCGCGGAGCGAGCGTTTGCGCCGCGATTTCGCTGCAGAGAGCGCGGCTTGGCAGCGAGCGACCGACATATCGATCCAACGCTTTGGCGCGAACTCGCTCTCCGTCGCGGACGCTCGGCTCGAACTCAGTCAAAGCTTGTTTCAACAGCAGCGCTTCGTAGAAGCCAAAACCGAAGCCGATAGCGTTCACCGGATCGTGCTTCAGAGCGCCGGGCCTACGTCGTTCGCGGCGGCTGCCGCACATCTTTGGGCAGGGCGCATGGCGAGCTACGGCGGTGAACCTACGCGCGCCATTGAGTTGATAGAGCAGGGTGTACGAATTCACGAGAGCAACGCGTCCGTCACGCCTTCAAACTTAGAAACCGCGCGCGCATTTTTGGTAGAAGCGCGCCTTACCCACGGCCATTTAAACGAGGCGAAGCAACCAGCGCTGCGAAGCGTTGCGCGGCTGTTGGCAACGCCCAGCGATGATCGAAAAAATCGCGCTGGGCATGCCCTGTTCTCGTACGGGCTGTATACGATGCAGATCGGTCGTTACAACGAAGCGGTGAGCTGCTTCGAACGCGTGGTGAAGTTACGGTCACGACCCGGCGTACCCGACACCGAAGCGAGCTTGCAAGCCAAAATCAATCTTGCGAACGCCCGCATTTTGGCGGGTGATAGCGAACGAGGTGTCTCCGAACTTCGCGATATCGTTACAAGCTCGGTGAATCCCGTGATTTCATCATCAGCTTTTGCAGCGCGCTGGATGCTCGCTCGGTTCGACGATTCCCGATCCGTAAACAACCGAATTGCGACGCTGGAAACGCTGCTGACAGAAGCGCAAAGCGCATCGGATCAGACGATGGGACCCGCGTGGAAGCTCCGCGTGGTGGTGGCCATTCAGCGAGCCGTCGCCGAACTGCTCGCAACAACCAACCTGCCGCCCTCTTCGTCAACGCTGGCGTTTGCTGAGTCGGTCGTTGCATTCCAGGCGATGAACGGCCACGCCGATGCTCCGCAGCTCGCGCATGATCGCTCGCTCCTGGCACTGCTCTACGGTGCCGAGGACAAACGCTCGGCGAGCCTCAGAGCGATGGCACGAGCGTCTCTTTCAAAAACGCCCGAGGCCGGAGCGCACTTCAGCCGCTGGCTTCACGCGTTTGATCAGCGCGTTGCGGCGTCACAGAAGCGAGCCTGACGTGTCAGCTACGCCAACGCGTACTGCGTCTCCATCAGCGGCTTCAAGCCGGTACGAGCCGTAGCGGCACAGGTTTCAATTTCCGGAAGCAACTTCGCGAAGTAGAACCGCGCCGTTTGCAGTTTCGCCTTGTAGAAATCATCACCTGAATCTTGTTTTTCAAGCGCTATTTTGGCCATGCGTGCCCACCAGTAAGCAAACACGGCGTGGCCTGCAACCCGCATGTAGTCGACTGCTGCGGCGCCCACAACTTCGGGATTGCTCTGCGCGGCGCTGCCGATTTCAAACGTTAACGTGGCTTGCAATTCAGCGGCTTTGAGCATCGGTTCGATGAACTCTTTCATTGCTTCATTGCCTTCGCATTCTTCAGCGAAATCTTCCATCAACGCGCCCAATTTTTTGAGCGTTGCACCCTTGTTGCCGAGCACTTTCCTTCCGAGTAAATCGAGCGATTGAATGGTGTTGGTGCCTTCGTAGAGCATGTTGATGCGCGAATCGCGAACGTATTGCTCCATGCCCCATTCGGCAATGAAACCGTGACCGCCAAACACTTGCAAACAGTGCGATGTAGCAAGCCATGCGTTATCCGTGATGAACGCTTTGACGATCGGCGTGAGGAGCGCGACCATTTCTTCGGCCTCAGCGCGCTTCTCCGCCTCGGGGTGATTGAGGTAGGTGTCGATCAGCAACGCACAGAATAGCGAGAGCACACGACCACCTTCGGCGTAAGCCTTAGCGGTCAGCAGCATCTTGCGAACATCGGGATGCACGATGATCGGATCGGCCGGTTTGTCGAGCGCTTTGGGGCCGGCGAGCGAGCGCATTTGAATGCGATCTTTCGCGTAAGCCAATGCGTTTTGATATGCGACTTCGGTCAAGCCGAGCGACTGCATGCCTACGCCGATACGCGCTGCATTCATCATCACAAACATCGCTGCCAAACCCTTGTTCGGCGCGCCAACGATCCAGCCGGTCGCGCCGTCGAGCGCGATTTGTGCGGTGGCGTTGCCGTGAATGCCCATCTTGTGCTCTAAGCCCGTGCAGAAAATCGGGTTACGTGCGCCAATCGATTGATCCGCATTTGGGATAAATTTCGGCACAATGAAAAGCGAAATGCCTTTCGATCCCGCAGGCGCATCGGGCAATCGTGCGAGCACCAAGTGAACGATGTTTTCCGCCAGATCATGCTCGCCAGAACTAATAAAAATTTTGTTGCCGGTGATCTTGTACGAGCCATCGGCGTTGGGCTCTGCCTTCGTTCTGAGCATGCCCAAATCAGTGCCGCAATGCGACTCGGTCAAGCACATGGTGCCCGTCCATTCGCCGCTCGTAATCTTTGGCAGGTAGAGCGCTTTTTGCTCAGGCGTGCCGTGAGCGTGCAAGCATTCATACGCGCCGTGCGTCAGGCCCGGGTACATCGTCCAAGCTTGATTGCCGCTGTTGAGCATTTCGTAAAACGCTTGGTTCACCGTGAGCGGCAGACCTTGGCCGCCGTACTCAGGATCACAAGAGAGCGCCGCCCAGCCGCCTTCAACGTATTTGGCATAGGCCTCTTTGAAGCCCTTGGGCGCTTTCACCGTGAAATTCGTTTTGTCGTGCGTGCAGCCTTCACGGTCACCCGATTGGTTGAGCGGGAAGATGACCTCTGAGGCGAATTTGCCGCCCTCTTCCAAGATCGCCATCACGGTGTCCATG
>JAAFHR010000371.1 GCA_013298455.1 Betaproteobacteria bacterium
GAGGCAAGTAGTGATCGATCATAGGCCGTGTGAATCGACGAGAGCGTGTTTCGATAAAGGTTGGCTGCATCCACAACAAAGAAAAGCAGCAAGGTGCCAATGATTGGGATCGACAGCCGCCGCCGGATTGACGCCGTCGAACTCATTCGTCGGTGGCGCGCTTCTCACGTAGCAAGTACCCCACGCCGCGAAGCGCGACCAGCTCAACACCGTAGCCCGTAATTTTTTTTCTGAGCCGATACGCCACCACCTCGATCGCATCAGGCTGCGCTTCACGACCGTCCGAAAACACCGCTTGCCACAGCCGATCACGAGTGACAGCGTGGCCAGGCCGCTCGATCAGCGACGTGAGCATCGCAATTTCCCTTGACGAGAGTTCCAACGCGACGCCCCGCGCGTAGCAAACCTCCGATTGCCGATCAACGACCAAGTCCCCCAGCTCGGACGAGACAGATGGCGCAGCGGCACCTCGGCGAATCACCGCTTGTACGCGCGCTTCGAGCTCATCGATATCGAAAGGTTTCGCAAGATAGTCGTCGGCGCCCATCCGGAGCCCTTGCACCCGATCCCCCACCGTGCCACGCGCCGTGAGCACGAGAATCGGGGTGGTGTTGCCCTCATCTCGCAAGGTCTTTAACACCTCGAGCCCATCGAGCTCGGGCAGGGTCAGATCGAGAATGATGGCCGCGAATGTTTCTTGTTGCGCTCGAGAGAGCGCCGTGCGTCCGTCGGTGGCCTGTGCAAGCACGAAGCCACGGCGGGCCAGTGCGAGCGCGAGCGCTTGCGCGAGCGCCGGATCATCTTCGACCAAAAGAATGCGGGGCTTTTCTGTGTTGGGTGGAGTCATTGCGTGATCAGATCGGTGAGGATGAGCCGTGAAGATTTGCAGTGTTGAGGCTCGCCAGAGACAGCGAGGCGACAGTGCGTGTTCATACCATTTTCCTACGTTTCCGATTTTTAGCCTTTGGAGTTTGATTATGCTGACCGGTTCACGAACGACCTTCCGAAACACAATGCTTGCCGCGTCGTTACTAGTGCTGGCAAGCAGCGCATCGGCGCTCGACAATGTGAAATTCATGATCGGCGCAAATCCCGGAGGCGGATTTGATCAAACAGGTCGCGGCCTGGGCAAAGCGATGGTTGATGCTGGCGCGGCGAAATCAGTGCAATTCGAGAACAAAGGCGGTGCGGGCGGCACCATCGGATTGGCGCAATTTGTTAACGCCAGTAAGGGCGACCCTAACGCGATCATCGTGACGGGCGCGGTGATGATCGGCGCGATCGTGCAAAACAAGCCACCGGTGACGCTATCCAACGCCACACCGATCGCGCGCTTGTTTTACGAATACAACGTGTTCGTGGTCCCAGCAAACTCGCCGATGAAGAACATGGCCGACGTCGTTGCTGCGTTGAAAAAAGATCCCGGCGCGGTCAAGTGGGGCGGTGGTTCACGCGGCTCGGTCGATCACATCGCCGTCGCGATGATTGCCAAAGATGCTGGCGTTGACCCAAGCAAAATCAACTACGTGCCGTTCCAAGGCGGCGGTGAAGCGTCTGCGGCGATTTTGGGCGGGCATGTCACCGTGGGCACCTCAGGATACTCAGAGATGCAGCAGTTCATCAAAAGCGGAAAAATGCGCGCGCTGGCCGTAACGGCCGGCACACGATTGCCCGGCGAGTCGGTGCCCACGCTCAAAGAGCAAAGCATTAACGTTGAAATCGGTAACTGGCGTGGCGTGTACGGCGCACCCGGCATTACGGCGGATCAACGCAAGGCGCTGACCGATGCGGTCGTTGCGGCCACCAAGCAAAAGTCATGGGCGGATTCGCTCTCGGGCAACGATTGGTTTCCTTCGCTCTTGACGGGCGACGACTTCGCGAAGTTTGTTGACGCGGAGCACAAGCGGATCGAAGAATCGATGAAGGCCGTTGGTCTCGTGAAGTGATCGACTTCGTTCAAACCGCCCGGAGTCGGCAATGACCAAACTTTGGCAGGTGGGAATTTCGTGTTTCGTGTTGCTACTCGCCGGGGTGTTTGCCTTAGGAGTGAGTGGCCTGCCCGCCGATGCGGGCTATGCGGGCATCAGCTCTCGGTTCGTGCCAATCCTCGTCGCGATTTTTTTGGGCGTGGTGGGCGTGCTGTTGTTGTGGCAATCGCTGACTGGCGGTTTTCGTAACTTTGTCGACGAAGTCGCCTCGCTACCGGCAGACGTGGTGGGCGTGATTTGGGTATCAGCCGGTGTGCTTTTGATGGCGCTCCTCGTGACCCAAATTGGCTTTGTGTTGTCGGCGGCGGTTTTGTTTGTTTGCACCGCCCGGGGATTCGGCAGTCGCGCAGTGCTTCGCGATTTGCTGATCGGTATCGTGCTGGTGCTGCCGGTGTATTGGCTGTTCGGCCAAGTGCTTGCAGTATCGCTGCCCAAACTATTCAATCAATGGCTGTAGCGTTGTCGCACGTAGTGCGATCAACGTGTGTGGCCGCAGAAGTGAGTTCCGATGACCGAAACGTTTGGCCTGCTCATGAGCGGCTTCGCCACCGCTTTGCAACCGATCAATTTGATGTGGGCCTTTATCGGCTGCGCGCTTGGCACCGCCATTGGCGTATTGCCCGGTATCGGCCCCGCGCTCACGGTTGCGATGCTGCTACCGGTTACGGCGAAAATCGCCCCGGCCAGCGCATTGATCATGTTCTGCGGGGTGTACTACGGCGCGATGTTTGGCGGCTCAACCACATCGATCCTGATGAACACGCCGGGAGAGAGTGCGTCGATCATGACGGCGCTGGAAGGTAACGCTATGGCGCGCGCAGGACGAGCGGGGCCGGCCTTGGCAACGGCTGCGATCGGCTCGTTTATCGCGGGCACCTTGGCGACGATTTTGCTCACGTTTGTCGCGCCTTTTGTTGCCGACTTCGGACTCAAGTTTGGACCGGCTGAGTTCTTCGCGCTGATGGTGCTTGCATTTGTGACGGTGTCGTCCGTGCTCGGCGCATCGATGCTTCGCGGTATGGTGTCTCTGGCACTGGGCCTCGCGCTTGGTCTGGTCGGGCAAGACAAGATCGACGGTGTGGCACGCTACACAGCAGGCGTGCCCGAGCTGCTAGACGGCATTGAGTTTGTGCTGGTTGCCGTGGGGCTGTTTGCGGTGGGCGAAGCGCTCTACAGCGTGCTCTACGACGCCAAAGGCGCACCGCCCACGCAAAACAAACTGAGCTCCATGCAGATGACGCGAGAGGATTGGCGACGTTCTTGGCCAGCGTGGCTGCGGGGAACCGCCATCGGCTTTCCGTTCGGTTCGATCCCTGCAGGCGGCGCAGAAATCCCCACGTTTTTGTCGTACAGCGCCGAGCGAAAACTCAGCAAGAAAAAAGGCGATTTCTCCGGAGCTGGTGGTCCGGGGGCGATTGAAGGCGTGGCGGGCCCCGAGGCGGCCAACAATGCGTGCGCCACGGGCGCATTGGTGCCCTTACTTACACTCGGCATCCCGACCTCTGCGACGGCAGCGATCCTGATCGGTGCGTTTCAAAATTACAACCTCCAACCCGGCCCGCTGCTCTTTCAAACCAGTGCGGATTTGGTGTGGGGTTTGATCGCTTCGCTCTACGTGGGCAACGTGATGCTTTTGGTGCTGAACCTTCCGATGGCGGGAATCTGGGCAAAGCTCCTCAACCTACCGAAACCTCAGCTCTACGCGGGCATTCTGGTGTTTGCGAGTATCGGCGTCTACGGCATGCGACAAAGCGCCCTCGATCTGTTTTTCATGTACTTGATTGGCGTGATCGGCGTCATCATGCGTCGCTTTGATTTCCCGGTGGCCCCCGTGATTATTGGCATGATTTTGGGGCCGATGAGTGAAGTGCATCTGCGCCGCGCATTGTCGATTTCTCAAGGTGATTGGACCGCGTTTCTCACGCAACCGATC
>JAAFHR010000372.1 GCA_013298455.1 Betaproteobacteria bacterium
GAAAAATCTGGGCTTAAGAAGCTTTTCTACGTATTTCGAGATAACGCGCGAATCGCGGGAAGCCCTCAGTTAATCTGGTTTGTAAAGATAAAGCCAGGAATCGCGGCGCGGGCGAATTGCCCGCGCTAGCGAGCGGTGATTAGCTTCGCTTCACTTTGGCGTTGCGAATCTTTTCGACGACGACGGGCGCAAAGCGCGTGCCAGCGGAGTTGCCCAGCGCAATGAACGCCGCGCGCGCATTGAAATCGGTGCTCGGAATGCGACCCACGTCAGGGCGAATCACCACATCCGCCTGATCCGATTCAAGTCGCGCCAACGAGCGGCCCATGATCTCAAAGCTGTGCATCACTTGCTCGTAGATGCCCGCCGGAGACGCGTTAAGCGGCGCGCTGCTCACATCGACCGCGATCACCACGTCGGCACCCAAATCCCGAGCCACCCTTACGGGCACGGGGCTTACCAGTGCGCCGTCTACATAATCTGCGTCGCCGATTCGCGGCGGAATGAACACACCGGGCACGCTACACGACGCGCGCACCGCCAAACCGGTGTCGCCTCGCTTCATCACCGCAATTTCGCCGGTTCGAAGATGCGTGGCGACGAGCGCGAGCTGCACCGGCATATCTTCGATTTGACGATTTTTGATAGCCAGGTTGACATAGCGCTGTAGCGTTTCGCCCATCACCATGCCGCGCTTGCTGCCGGTCGCGAAATCGACGATTTCAATGTCTTTGACCTTGAGCGCCAGCTCCTCCATCTGCGCGCCGCTCATGCCCGAAGCGTAGAGCGCGCCCACCAACGCACCAGCACTGGTGCCGACAACGATGTCCGGGCGAACATTGGCCGCTTCCAGCGCTTGGATCACGCCAATGTGCGCAAAGCCGCGCGCTGAACCGCTGCCCAACACCAGTGCTACTTTGGCTCCGTCAAGTGGCTTTTTTGGCGGTGGTGCAGCGCGCTTCGGGTTCTGCGTTTGCGCAAATGCGCTCGCACCCAGCGAAGCCACACCAAGCGCTAACGAACGGCTCAAAAGGTCTCGACGCGTTAGAAGTTCGCTCATTTCTTGCCCCCGGCTTCGAGCGCCGCTTTTACGCGAGCGGCGGCATCTTCGAAGCTGTTGGCGGGCTCGCCACGGGTGAAGTTTTCGATCGTTTCGCCGAGGATGATGATCTCGGAGCGACGATTGAGCCGACGACCGGCCTCCACGTCGTTGGGGGCCACGGGGCGCGATGCAGCGAAACCTTTGCGCTCAATCCGCGCCGCAGCGACGCCACGGCGCACCAAAGCATCAGCAACCGCGCCAGCACGTTGATCAGAGAGCCGCTGATTGATGGCGAGCGCGCCTTGGCTATCGGTATGCCCCTCAACGAGCAGCGACTTATCCGTGCCACGCTTGAGCAATTCGGCCAGCCGATCCAAGTACGGCGCAGCGAGCGCTTCTTTGAGCTCTGCCTTTCCAGAATCAAAGAGCACCGAATCCGGCAGCGTGACTTCAACACCGCGAGCGCTCTGCGCAATCGGCAACTTAACGGACGGCTCGATTACCACAGGCGGCGGAGCGGGCGCGGCCACCACAGGGCGCTCAGGCTCAGTGGCGCAGGCTGCCAGGAGCGACACCGCCGCGAGGGCAGCAGCGCGACTGCACCAGGGCACGGCGCGGGAGACGAAGGAAATTCGGTAAGGGGACAAGAAAGCTCGATACATAGATTTATGTTGTTACACGAGCGGCCTCCGCTAGCGCGACTCGTGTTGGAGATGAGTGAAAGACGGCAGCGAGTGTGCCTACGCGAGGCTGTCAGTACAAGCTTTTACCCATCAGAAAAATCTGTAATCATTGAGCGCGCCGGACGCTGGAACAATCGCTAGCATGCGCTCACACAGCTTCGCGCTCAGTCGGAGCGCCCGCTACCGCTTAGCCATTCATCGATCACCATGCCGCCACCCACCGACTCAGACGCCTTAAAAATCACCGAAGCCACCCGCTGGCAAGATAACGGCTGGTCAGCCCAAATCATTAAAAACGAGGACGATGAGGGTTGGGCCGTTGCCATGACTGCCGACGGCGCTCGCGAGCCCGCGCTCGTTGGGCCGTGGACGATGGGGCGAAACAAAAAAGATCCAAAGCCATTGGACGCCGCAGCGTTCAACACCTTGGTCAAAACGGCGACCGAATTTGTGGGGCGGCAACAGCAGCAACAGCGCGCCACGCTTCACAAAAATTTCACCATCGATACAACGCTCGGTCGGATCACCGTTTCACACGACATCGTGCCCGACGACGACAATCCAAGCGCCACATTGAGCGCCGTCAACGAGTTGGGCGAACTCTTGGCCGAGGTCAAGGTGTCGCCCGCCTACAAGCTCACCCGGAGCAGCGCGGCGGCGTGGATCGAGGCGGATTTCGCTAAACCCCGCACCGCTGATTGATCGGATAGCCGCTAGTGCGCCGTCCGAACCACAGAGCGCGGCAGCGCCTTGGGTCGCCAACGAGCGAGGCGCCGACGACCGATCAACCGACGAATCGGTCGCGCGAATTGCATCGTCACGAAGACCGATTCGGTTCAAACGCGGCAAAGTGTTGAGAAACGCGCTACAGTCGCGCTCTCACCTGAACCAAGGATTCATCATGACCTCAACCACCGTCGCCGCGCCCACCACGCAACTCGATATTGATCAGCGTGTGTACGATCTCTACGATGAATACTGTCATGGCCAGATCGACCGACGTGAGTATCTGAAACGCGCTGCGGCCCTTACGGCGCTGGGCATTCCGGCGTTGGCGATGGCAACATCGTTGCTGCCGCAGTACGCACAAGCGCAAACGATTTCGTTCACTGATCCGCGCATCAAAGCGTCCTACGTCACCTATCCCTCGCCCGGCGGCAATGGTGCCGACGGCCAAGCAATGCGTGGCTATCTGGTGCAACCCACAGGCGCTGGGCCGTTTCCGGCGGTACTGGTGATTCATGAAAACCGTGGTCTCAATCCCTACATCGAAGACGTAGCGCGGCGTGCCGCGACGGCAGGGTTTTTGGCGCTCGCGCCAGACGGTCTTGCGCCGCTCGGAGGCTACCCGGGCAATGATGATGACGGCCGCACGATGCAAGCCAAACTCGATCAAGCGAAACTACGAACTGATATGTTGAACGGTGCGAAATGGCTCAAAGCCCACTCGCTCTCGAGCGGTAAGCTTGGGGTCACCGGTTTCTGTTGGGGCGGCGGTACGAGCAATTTTCTAGCGGCGACCATGGGTGCCGAGCTTCACGCCGCTGCACCTTATTACGGCGCAGCTGCGGCAGCCGATAGCGTGAAAAATATCAAGGCCGCACTCTTGATTCACTTCGCCGAAACCGATCAAAACATCAACGCCATGTGGCCCGCCTATGAGAGCGCACTGAAAGCCGCCAACATCAGTCACGAGGCGCATTTCTATCCGGGCACCCAGCATGGCTTTCACAATAACTCGACGCCGCGGTTCCAAGAGGCAGCAGCGAAGCTCTCGTGGGATCGCACCATCGCGCACTTCAACAAACACCTTCGATAGACCTCAATGGTCACGGCCGCTGCCGACGCATTTCAGCGCATGGCGTTCGAGCGTTTAGCGACGTTGGTCGCTGTGCATGACTAACGTCGTGATGCTGGGCGCGAGCGGTGCCGTTGGCGGCATCGCTCTGCAGGCGCTCATCAAAGCCCCCACGGTCGAACGAATCACGCTGCTCAATCGTCGCGAAATTCCGGCGCTCGCGGGTGATAAGGTCACGCAGCATGTGCTCGATGTGCTGCACGCTTCGAGCTACGCATCAACGCTTTCTCAGCATGATGTGGCGGTGTGCTGCATGGGCGTTGGGCAGCCCTCCAAGGTGAGCAAAGCTGAATTTATCGCAGTCGAT
>JAAFHR010000373.1 GCA_013298455.1 Betaproteobacteria bacterium
GACCTTTTCCACGCAGTCTTTGATGAGCGCGTAAACCTCGTCTTTGCCCGCTAAATCGATGTAGCCCGAGTAGACGATGTTTCGCCGCTCCGCCCAGTTTCCAACGGCCGTCAAATCAATGTTGATGAACGCCATCACGCTGTCTTTGTCGTGACCGAAACACACGGCTTCTTTGATGTGCGACCAGAATTTGAGTTTGTTCTCGATGTAATTCGGTGCAAACATCGCGCCGTTGGCGAGCCGCCCCACGTCCTTCGCGCGATCAATAATTTTTAAGTGACCATCGGCATCAAACACGCCGGCGTCGCCGGTATGAAAGTAGCCTTCGCGATCAATCGATTCGGCGGTGGCGTCGGGGCGTTTGTAATATTCCTTCAAAACCATCGGGCCGCGCACTAGCACCTCGCCGTTGTCTGCGAGCTTCACTTCAACGCTCGGCGCGGCTTTGCCTACGCTATCAAATTTGATTTGCCGATCCGGCTGCAAGGTCACGTAGGCACAGGTTTCGGTTTGACCGTAGAGCTGCTTCAAATTGATGCCGATCGAGCGATAGAAGCGAAATAGATCCGGGCCAATGGCTGCGCCCGCTGTGTAGGCCACGCGAATACGGCTCATGCCAAGCGTGTTTTTGAGCGGGCCGTAAACGAGCACATTGCCAATCGCATACATCAGCTTGTCGCCAAAGCTCACGTTGCGACCATCCAAAATATCCGCACCGCAGCGCTTCGCCACCGCCATGAATTTATCGAAGATCGAGCGCTTCAGTTTGCCCGCATCTTCCATGCGAATCATCACGTTGGTGAGCACGCTTTCAAAAATTCGTGGCGGTGCAAAGTAATACGTCGGACCAATTTCACGCAGATCGATCATCACCGTCTCGCCCGACTCCGGGCAATTTACGGTGAAACCCGCCACCAGCCATTGCGCGTAGCTAAAAAGGTGATCGCCCACCCACGCCATCGGCAGGTACGAGAGCACGTTGTCTTCCGCCACCAAATTGTCGAACGACACACCGCCTTTGGCCGACGTGATAAACGCCTCATGCGTTTGGCAAACGCCTTTCGGTTTGCCCGTTGTGCCCGAGGTGTAGAGCATCACCGACACATCAGTCGTTTGCCCTTTCTCCATCTCCGCATCGAAGAATCCGGGGTTGGCTTTGTCAAACGCGTCACCCAACGCGCGAAGCGCCTCAAGGCTTTGCAATCCCGGTGCGTTGTAATTCCGGAGGCCGCGCGGATCGCAGTAGATCACATGGGCAACGGACGTGAAGCCTTCGCGCACTTCGAGTAGCTTGTCGACTTGCTCTTGATCTTCAACGATGGCGAAGCGAATCGCCGCGTCTTCGAGCACATGCGTCATCTCAGCGGCCACGGCGTCTTGGTACATCGGCACGGCCACACCGCCCAAGCATTGCGCCGCCGCAAACGCCATGTAGAGCTGCGGGCGGTTGTCGCCGATGATCGCTAAGTTGTCGCCCCGCTTGAACCCAAGTGACGCGAGCCCGCAGGCCATTTGCCGCACTTCGCGATCCGTTTCGGCCCAGGTCCAGTTTTGCCAGATTCCCAAATACTTTTCGCGGAGCGCAGGCGCGCTCGGGCGCGTGCTGGCGTGCGCGCGAAGTAGGCGCGGGAATGTGTCCGCTGCTGGCATGGGTGTCCTCCGAAAGGTGCGCCACCGTACTGAAGCGTCGGCAGCGTGTCGCTCTAAGCCTTACTGTATCAGTGTTGCAGCGCAACAAGTAACAAAACCGACTCAAAAGTCGGGAATGTTTCACAGTCTATGTCTTATATAAGACTTTGGCAAGTGAGTCAGTTTCGGGCTTCCGGGAGAAATACAGCTTCTTAGATTAACTCGATGCTAAGGTTGGCGTTTAATCATTTTGAGTGCATTTTCGAAAAACGCAAATCAGCCACACACGCCAATTTCAATAAAGCTTTCGAAGGAAAGCTGGGATCAACCAACCGACGTCAGACGGAGCGATAAACTCGTTCCGTGATCGCATTCCATCCAGACTCGGCGTTGAACTCGGCTCACGGCTTTCAGCACACGCATTGCGCCGAAATTGACTCCACCAACGCCGAACTGCTGCGCCGCGCGCAAAACGGCGTGATTCATCGCACGGCGCTCTCGGCGGACTTCCAAACTACCGGTCGCGGACAACGCGGCCGAACGTGGCGAGCGCGGCGCGGTGAAGCCGTGTTGCTGTCGGTGGCATGGACGTTTCCCAAAACAACCCGGCTCGACGGCTTGAGTTTGGCGGTGGGCGTGGCGGTGAGCGAGGCCATCGACGCCTCTGATTTCGGCGCGCACAACCTGTTGCTGAAATGGCCCAATGACCTGCTACGCCCCGAGCCCAACGGCATCGCGCTTGGCAAATTGGGCGGCATCCTGATTGAAACAACGCCCACCCAAGCCGATCAACGCACCGCTGTGATTGGCGTCGGCATCAATCTGCTCGCGCCCGAGCGTTTGAGCGACACGCATGCCGCACCCGATGATGCGCCCGCCGAAATGCCAGCGGCTGCGCTACTCTCCGCAACGTCTGAAGTCACAGAGCCAGCACGCAACGCGCTGATCGATCGTCTCTTGAGTGCGCTCGGCGCAAGCTTGCAACGCTTTAGCGACCAAGGCTTCGCGCCGTTTCAAGCCCGCTGGTGGCAGCGCAGAGCGTTTGCTGGCGACTCCATTCAAGTGCTAGTACCCGACGGCACGACGCGCACGGGCGTGATCGCGGCGATCACGGAGCAGGGCGCGCTCGTGATCGAGACGGCGGACGGTCGGCATACACTTGTTTCTGGAGCGGTTTCGCTGCGACCGCTCACCCCTTGACGAAATTGACGATGCCGCTACTCGCACTCGATATTGGAAACACACGACTCAAGTGGGCGCTCTTTGATGAGTCGCCCGCGTCTGACGGCTTGCCCACGATTCGCTCGCGCGGCGCGATGTTTTTGGCCGAGGTGGATCATCTGGTGGAACGCGAGGGCTTTGCCGAGAGCAAACCGAGTTTAGTCATTGGCAGTCATGTGGCGGGCGTGGCGTCGCGCGTAAAGATTGAGCGGCAGTTTGGGAGCTTGGGCGTTGAGGTTCGTTGGATGGCTGCGAGCGCCTTAGCCTGTGGCGTGTCCAATGGCTATGTTGATCCATCGCGGTTGGGTACAGATCGTTGGGCGGCCTTGATCGCGGCCAGAGCGCGGCAGCTTGCGCCGTGTGTCGTCGTAAGTGCGGGTACAGCGCTCACCATTGATCAAATGGATGAGCGAGGCCATTTTCTGGGTGGCGCAATTGTGGCGGGCTATCACGCGATGCTCGGGGGCCTCGCGGGCAACACCGCCGCACTGTCTGTGGACGCCGGCGATTGGGCCGCGCAACCAAAAAACACTCGCGATGCGCTGGCCACGGGCGCCATCGACGCCATGGTTGGTGCGATTCTTCGTGGGCGTGAGCGGCTCGCCGCAGCGCTGCGGGAACGCGGCGTCAACACAACGCCACGCATCGTGCTCACCGGCGGCAGCGCGTATCGTCTGCTCGAACACCTCGACGACCAAGCCATTGTCGTTGACGCCTTGGCGCTTGAGGGCGTGTATTGGCTCGGGCGGCCGTTATGAAGAAGTTTCTCCTGCTGCTTTTGATCGCCAACGGCGCGCTGGCGGCCTATGGTTATTACAGTTTGCAATCCGGCAAGCAGGCCGCCGAAAGCGAGCGCTTGCGCCCGATCAACGCCGAGGCGGTGAAGCTCTTGACGCCGCAACAAGTCGCCAAACTCGGCCCCGCGAAAGTGGCGCAGCTGACCTTGGCTTGTGCTGAATGGGGACCGTTTAACGATACCGAGCGGGCGCGCGCCACGCAGCTTTTGGAGCCCTTAAACCTCGGCCGAACCATGA
>JAAFHR010000374.1 GCA_013298455.1 Betaproteobacteria bacterium
AGATGTTGCGCGAAGAATTGACCGCGACTTGGTGGACGAAGTTTTTGGCATTCATCGCCATGCCCGTTCTCAAGCGATTCAAGCACCGCGTTGACCCAGCGCGCTACAACGGCGCAACGCTTTTGGGGCTTCGCGGCATCGTCGTCAAAAGCCACGGCGGTACAAATGCGCTGGGCTTCCAAATGGCCATCGAGCGCGCCTACATCGAAGCCAAACACAATTTGGTTGCCGAACTCACCGAGCGTGTGCGGGCGTTTAATGAGCGCGTGATCGTCCAATCCGCTTCGATCACGCCAAATAGCGCTTCGGTGACCGCCAGCAAGGCCACAGCAAGCGCGATCAGTTAAACGATGTTCAATACCTTTTGAGGTGCGTTGTCGCGCGTTGCCGTCAGTGGTGATTTGCTGGTTTAATGTGGTGTTTCGCTGCGGTTAGGGGTCGCTCGATGAGCGCTCGATTTCCGCGTTTCCACGCGCGCCTCTGCGGCTCGACCCCAACGGACGGATTCTCCATCACACGTGTTCGCCAAACTCATCGCCACCGGTAGTTACCTGCCGGAAAAAATTCTCACCAACAAAGATCTGGAATCGATGGTTGATACCACCGATGAATGGATTCGCACGCGCTCTGGTATTGAGCAGCGCCACATCGCTGCTGAGCATGAGCCGACCAGCGATTTAGCCGTGGCCGCTGCTCGGAACGCCCTACACAACGCCGGTTTGCAGCCCGACGACATCGATTTGATCGTCGTCGCAACCACCACGCCCGACGTCGTTTTTCCGAGCACTGCATGCATCGTGCAGGACAAACTCAACATCAAAAACGCCGCCGCGTTTGATATTCAAGCGGTCTGCTCAGGCTTCGTGTATGCCCTTTCAATTGTCGACAAGATGATTTCTAGCGGCGCACACCAGAGAGCGCTTGTGATTGGCGCAGAAACCTATTCGCGCATCTTGAATTGGAATGATCGCGGCACCTGTGTGCTCTTTGGCGATGGCGCTGGCGCTGTCATCGTTGCTAGGGGCGAAACACCGGGCATTTTGGCCACGCGCATCAAATCCGACGGTTCAAAGCGAGGCATTCTCAACGTGCCCGGACAAGTGCGAAATGGCGCGATCTACGGCGATCCCACGGTGCACATGGATGGGCAAGCCGTGTTCAAGTTTGCGGTGGGGGCGATGGCCGACGTGTGCAACGAAACACAAGCGGCAGCGGGCGTTAGCTCGGCTGACATCGATTGGCTGGTGCCACATCAAGCCAACGTGCGAATCATCGATGCCACTGCAAAGCGGCTCGGCATACCCAATGAGCGATCCATCGTTACGGTGAACAAACATGGCAACACCTCGGCGGCGTCGATCCCGCTAGCGCTCGATGTGGCGTTTCGGGATGGCCGCCTGCAACCGGGCAATTTGTTGCAACTCGTTGGTGTGGGCGGCGGATTTACTTGGGGAAGTGTGTTGACGCGCTGGGGCTAAGGCGCTGCCGTGCCAAAATCGCAGCATGCCATTCAATTTGCCCCTCGCCCTGACTTGGATTCGGATCGCCATGATCCCGGCCTTTGTCGGCGTGTTTTACTTGCCGCATGATTGGATGACGCCGTCTCAGCAAAACTGGACGGGTGCGCTGATTTTTACTGTGGCTGCGATTACCGATTGGGCCGATGGGTATTTGGCGCGAAAGCTCGGCCAAACCACGCCCTTTGGCGCGTTTTTGGACCCCGTGGCAGATAAATTGATGGTGGCGGCGGCCCTCATCATCCTCGTACAAATGGATCGTGCTGATCCGATTTTGGCGTTCATCATTGTCGGTCGGGAAATCGCAATTTCTGCGCTCCGAGAATGGATGGCGCTGGTCGGTCAATCGAAGAGCCTGGCGGTGTCAACGCTCGGTAAATTCAAAACGACTGCACAGCTCACGGCGATCATCGCGCTCCTCTTGCAAGAGCCACTCATTCCCGGCGTTTCAACGCCACTGGTCGGCAAGCTCGCGCTGGTGATCGCGGCGCTTCTCACGTTGTGGTCGATGTTCTACTATCTCCGCCGTGCCGCGCCGCATATGGGGCGGCGGCCACTGCAGGGCAATACTTTGAGCGCGGACGAGCGCGAATAGATTGGTCGCTAAGGGGACACTGCAAAACCCCCGTGATGCGGTGCGCCTCGGATCGGGATGGATCGGAAACGCAAAAATCTGAGTCGTAGCTGGGGCTACGACGAAGAATTTTGCGTTTCCGATCCGCCCGATTCCGAGGATGCAACGCGCGCGGGGGTTTTGCAGTGTCTCCTTGATGTGAGTCGGGTTGCAAAGCCAGCGCAAATGTGCGTATAATTTAAGGCTTCGATTCCTCAATAGCTCAGTTGGTAGAGCGCCGGACTGTTAATCCGTAGGTCCCTGGTTCGAGCCCAGGTTGAGGAGCCAAAAAATTCAAAAAAGGCCGTTCGTTAGAACGGCCTTTTTTCTTTTCGGAGCCGGATACGGGCTCAGCTACTTCACTTCGATCAACACCTCGTTGCGGCGAAAAAATGGCGGGGTGATTGGCGGGTTGTACCGTGCGAGCTGCGCGGGTCCGGCGGCCGTTAAGTTTTGCTTTTGGAGCCACTCGTTGAGCTGAGCCGTCTGCGCAGCCACTTTCGCTTCGCCACTAAATCCCGAAAACCGAATCACTGCGACTCGTTTGCCCGGCACTTCTCGAAGCTTAACGTCGGCGTTGTTGGGCGTCGGCAAATCGGCCAGTTTGTACTGCGACGGCATCACAAAGTGCATCCGCCAACGCTCGCCCTCTTTGTCCATCGTGACTGGCGCAGTCATGGCGATTTTGACGGAGGGCTCTTGCTTCTCGACCGTCACAGGCGCGGTCATGGCGATTTTTTCAGACGCAGCGTTGGCGCGTTTGTTGTCGCCAAAAATGTAGCCCGCAATCGCGCGAAAACCGCGGCTTGAGGCTTCGTCGAGCGTGCCCGTAACCCACGTTTCGGCAATCACCATCGGGGCGTACTGCCGCAGTTCAAAGTTGTCGTCTTTGGTCACGACTTCGTACTTTGGTTCTTCGATGGCCATGGCGATGCTCGGAAAAAAGGCGAGGAGGGCGGCGACACTCAATGCGCTGAGCGCGAGAGCGCTTTGCGGAGCAAAAGAGTTGTGTGTGCGCTGGGAGATCGTGGTCACTGTATTCATTTCTTTCAAGGTGCCATCTGCGAGGCTTGGGCTGTGGCGATACGCGATGTGGATGTTGACAGATTTCAATCCCGCGAGTTCAGCCTTGATGAATTGAATTGTGTGGAGCGATTGCGCTTGCGGCTCACCGATAATGCCGTTAAACGAGCTGAGGCCAACGTCGCAGCGCCGCCCAACGTAAAGCCCGAGATGCTATGACCACGCCGACAGCCGCTGCGAAGTTTTCTGTTCCAGAACTTCAAACGTTCACAAGTTCGCTCTTTCGCGCAGCCGGGATGGCGCATGAGATGGCCGACTGCGTGGCTCGCGTGCTCATTCTCACCGACATGATGGGGCGGCGCACGCACGGTTTGGCGATCTCGCCGCTGTACCTGGCAGACATCAAATCCGGCGGCTTGAAGGTGCAAGGCGAACCCAAGGTGCTGAGGGACTTTGGCGCATCGGTGGTGTGGGATGGCGGCTATTTGTCGGGCTTGTGGCTGATGAATCGCGCGATTGACATTGCGATGGCGCGCGCCAAAACGATGGGCGTGGTGACCTTTGCGATTCAAAAATCGCACCACATCGGCTGTCTTGCCGCGCATGCGAAACAGGCAGCAGATCAGGGCTTCATCGCGATCATCGCCAATTCGGATCCCGCCGGGAAACGCGTTGCGCCGTATGGTGGCACGGAGCCGCTTTTCACGCCCGA
>JAAFHR010000375.1 GCA_013298455.1 Betaproteobacteria bacterium
CTCGGATTCGCGATTGACGCCTGTCGAGCAGCGGGCAAATACGTGGGGATCTGTGGCCAAGGCCCATCGGATCATCCGGATCTCGCCGCTTGGCTCGTTGATCGCGGGATCGAGTCGCTCTCGTTGAATCCTGATGCCGCTATCGATACCTGGTTGATGCTTGCGAAGCTCAAGGACACTAGGGTTTAGGTTCGTCCACTTCGGTATTGGTAAGTCCTTCGTGCGTCGAACCTTCCTGGGCTGTCTCCTCGCGATCACTTTGTTGAGCGCTGGGAGCTTAGCCACGTCGAATCAGGTTTTGGCATCGCTCGTTGTTGCGCTAGCGGTCATTCCATTGGTTCGCAGATGGATCGGAGCGCCGGGCGACGCGATAGAGGCAGCTCAACGACTGGCGGACTGGCAACGCCAGCGAGATAGTCGCCTCACGAACGACTTGGCTCTGAACGACTCCTACTTTGGCTTCGTGAGCCCGATGGTGTTGCTGCTGCGCCTTGCCAATGCTCGCTACACGCTGGTGTTTCGTGACGAGCTCGATTCGGAGCAGTGGCGAGCCGTGTGCACAGCGGCTCGCATGCAACGTGAACAGGTTCGCGCCGCGCTCAGTTCAAAACGCTGACGCACCGATTTGCGAACTCAATTCATTTATGGCTATAATTGAAGTCTTGATTGGGGGTATAGCTCAGCTGGGAGAGCGCTTGCATGGCATGCAAGAGGTCAGCGGTTCGATCCCGCTTATCTCCACCAAAAATCAAGAATCGGCGAAAGCTGATTGAGACTGTAAAGCTCCTAAGTCCCCATCGTCTAGAGGCCTAGGACACGACCCTTTCACGGTTGTAACAGGGGTTCGAATCCCCTTGGGGACGCCAAGATTCGAGTGAAACTGAGCCGCCTTGTGCGGCTCTTTTCATTTCTGCGCCGAATTCCGATCAATAACGCATCGCGAAATTGAGCCGTTGCGTAGCCACCTAGAATCAAGAGGTGACATCAGCGCTCGATCACCTCAAAGCACGTTTGCGTACGCTGCCGCCCGGCTCATTGGTGTTGTGTCCGAGTGATCGGGCGAGGCGAAGCTTTGAGCGTTGTTGGCAAGCCGCTGCGCTCTCGTCAAAAGCTGCCGCCGCAGCGCCAGATTTTTTGACGGTTGACACATGGTTTCGACGTCTCTGGACTGATGCGCAATGCTTCGGGCTTATCTCAAACGAGCTTCAGATCGCGTCGCCCGGATTGGAATCTGCGCTCTGGAGAGAAGCCGCGATGCAGGTCCGAAACCGCGATGGCTTCACGAGCGCTACAGAGGCCGCTGCGATTGCATCGTTGATGCAGGAAGCCTTCGCGCTGGAAACCCGCTATGCCAATGTCGTTAGTGCCGCCGGCCCCGCGGGCGCAGCGTCGCAGCTTGATCTTGGTCCCAATGGAAAGCTCTACTCGGAGGCTAAACGCATCGTTCAATCGCGTTTGAAGGCCGGTGGCGCGATGGCTTCGGTGCAACTCCCCGCACTCATCGCGCAGCATGCGGGTAGCTTGTCAAAGCTGCTGCCGACTGAAGACGCACGCGTATTGCTCGGGCCGAGCTTCGCTCCGATTCCCTCGGTGATCCTCGCACTTGATTCGCTCCAGTCGGCTGCGCTAGACACCTCAAAGCGGCCGTTTGAAAGGGTCGAATTCCCCGACGCAACGTCTGCTTGCAACCCTTGCCGACGCTTGTACGCCAACGAAAGCGCGGAGCGCAGCGGTGTGATCGCTGCCGCTCAAGCTGCGATTGCTCGCGGGGAGTGTGCTGGTGTGACCATCGTCGTCCCCTCGCTGGCCACAACTCGCGAGGTGTGGCGACGCGCGTTGGTTGAGGCGAATGCTTCGTTCAATATTTCGCTCGGTAGCAATTTGTCGAGCTTCTCCGACGTCGCGGTTTGGCTGACGCTGTTGAGCGGGACGTTCGGTGAGTCACCAGATGTTGAGTCGACCGCGCAAGCACTCCGGCATGGTCGCTGGGGTTTGAGCAGGGCACAGCTACAGCGCGTGTCGGCGCAGGAGATTGAATGGCTAAGCCGCGGAAAAAAGCGTGCGTCGTTTAACGATTTTGCACCCGTCATAAACGCTTTGGCCATTGCGCCCATTGATCGGCGTCGTTCGCAATCACGCAGTGCTTGGCTTCAGACTTGGCAGTCCGTGGCGGCGCAAATGTTGCAGAGTGAGGTAGCGCTTGATTCCGCGAGCTTTCAACTTCGCGCTGCCGTGGAACGGGTCGGTAAATCATGGCGTGAGCTGGACCACTGGTTACCCGCTTTAACGGCTTCAGAGGCGCTCTCGGAATGGCGCGATCAGTTGAGCTCGACACCGTTTCAACCGGAGAACCCGGGCGCTTCCATCGAGGTGATGGGCCTGCTGGAGAGCGCCGGTACGATCAACGATGCGCTTTGGGTGACCGGGCTTACGGACACGGTGCTGCCGGAGCGCTCACGACTTAATCCGTTTCTTTCTGCAAGCTGGCAGCGTAGCGCGGGCATTGGTTTGGCGAGCCTTGACGAATGCGCTGCGCGCGCGGATCGCCTCTGGCGCGGCTGGGGTGGGATGTCGCAGTCGTTCTCGGTGAGCACGGCGAAGTTTGAGGCGGGTCACACGCTGCTGGCGAGCCCGTTCATCGCCTCGATCCCGTTCGAGATCGGTACGACCCCGGCAACTACCGCCGCACCGCTCATTGCATCGCAAGACGAGTGCGACGTCTCAGCGCTCTCGGTTACTGCAAAGCTCAACGCCTATGGCTTGGAAGCGCAGGCGGTTTGCCCACGGCGCGGGTGGGCGTTAGGTCGGCTGCGGGCCAAGGTGTGGCCGGAGCGATTCGATGGCCTGTCGCCGCTCGTTCGTGGAACGTTGCTACACAAGGTCGCTGAACGTCTGGGCCAAGACAGGATCGCCGCGCACGCGCTCGGCAAGCCCGTTAACGCCAGCGATCAGCTAGCGCGCCTTCCAGATCACATCCGCGCAGCGATCGAGTTAGCTCGCGCTGAAACCCATGAAATCCCCGACGATCTTTGGGCGCTCGAAGCAGAGCGTTTGTACGGCCTGTTTGAGAAGTTCATCGCCCTTGAAGCGGACCGAGAAGCCTTTGTGGTGCTCGACGTTGAACACGAAGCCACGCACGAGATCGGTGGTGTTTCATTCAACCTGCGAATGGATCGAATCGAGCGCTTAAGTGACGAAACGCTCGCGATTCTCGATTTCAAGAGCGGTGCTTCAATGCGAACGGGCTTGACCGATATGCGTTTGTCGTCGCCCCAACTGCCGCTCTACGCCATGGCTTTGCAGCAAATGAGAGCAGCAGACGCCGCCGCCGTGAGTGCAGTTTCGTTTGTGCAGGTGAACGATGATGCCGTGAAATACGTCGGGCTCGCCGACGATGGCGACGCACAACTCGCGCTTCGCACATCGCGGCAAACCCAAACGTTTTCGGCGCTTAAGGAGCGCTGGCCGGTACAACTCGCCGCGCTTGTCAGCGAATTCAAATCGGGTGTGGCGACGGTCGCGCCGCTCTCCGGCGCACAGACGTGCAACCGCTGCGGCATGCAGCGGTTGTGCCGTGTGGATCTGCGCCTGCTCAATGAGGCGAATGAATGAGTCTGGACGGCGATCAGCGAGCGCGACAGAGGGCCCTAGACGGCTCGCAGTCGTTCATCGTGCGCGCCCCGGCAGGCTCGGGAAAAACCGAGCTGCTGGTACAGCGCTTTTTGACGCTGCTTGCCAGCGTCGACCAACCGCAAGCCGTGCTCGCCATTACGTTCACGAATAAAGCCGCCGCTGAGATGCGCGAACGGGTGCTGGCGGCGCTCAATGATGCAGCAGCGCTGCCGGAGCCCGCTCAATCGCCGGA
>JAAFHR010000376.1 GCA_013298455.1 Betaproteobacteria bacterium
TTCAGCGCTTGGTTTGACTGCGCCAGTTTTCAGCGTGTCTGGCGCAGGCAGTGGCGCGCGAATCTCGTCGGCGGCTAGCAATCCGTAAAACGAAAAATCTTTCGCGAGCTCAGTCCAAATCCCGGTTGCGCCCGCTTTGTCGCCCAACTCTGAGAGCGCACGTGCTTTCCAGTAGCGCCACGCGGGGTCGTTTTGCCCGCCATTGGTCGCAGGGCTCATGGCGTTAATCACACGAAGCACTTCACCCCACAAACCTTCTCGAAGCGCTGCACGAACAATCCATGCGGCTTGCCAATCGCCAAGGCGCGTCAAATCTTGTTCGCTGCCCGCGCGTTTCAACCAAGTCATCGCCTCGTCGGTGTCGAGGCGTTTCGCGCTTGAATACGAGAGCTGCGCGGCGGCGTAGCGCTGCTCGTCGTCGGTGAATTTGCTTCGATACGTGAGCCAAAGGCTTCTGGCTTTCGACACATCACTACGGCTCAGTTTGGTGAGCGCGTAGAGCGCGGCTTCGCGCTGCGCACGATTTGGATTGGTGGCTGTGGCGACTTGCTTGATCAACAGCTCAGGATTGCTGTGCGCGCGCTGCAGCGTGTCGTCTGTGGGTTGTGCGCTGTCGGGTAAGGCGTCGGCAGCGCGCTGTGCGGCGAGTAGTGTGCCGCCGTCTGCGCTGGTGCGAAAACGCCAAAAACTATCTTCGGTGGTGACCCGATTCTTGGTAGCGAGCGCAGCAAAGGCTTGCGCACAGGCTTCCGTCAAGCGCTCTGCCCACACGCCGCTCGGAACCGCAGCGGTCAGGCTCGCGTCACGAGACAAAATCGTGGCGCGATAACAAGCGACTTCCGAATCGTCCGTTTCAAAGCCCGCGCCCCAACGATTGAACTCTACCCATTGCTCCGTTTTGCCGAGCTGCTTTAACCAATCTACACGCAAGCGATCAGCAATCGCTGTGCCCTCGTGTCGCTTCAGAAATCGCTCAACCTCTGCGCCGCTCGAAGCGGACAAGTCATAGCGAAGCGCCCAGTATTCAACGTAGCTCTCAAGCACATGACCACGCACCCTGGGCAGCGCGGCTTGAATGCGATTGAATTCGCCCAGACGAAAGCCCTCTGAGGCGTCTTTCACGGCGGCGTCGTTCGCGGTGGCGGAGCTCGCGATGAACGAGAGTGCGGTGGCGAGAAAAAAATTTGAGCAAGTGCAGGTTCGAAGCATTCAGCTATTTTCGGTGAAGTCGCGTGATTGTTTTGATCGCGACGCATGACAAAGGGTTCCACTAGCGCCAGGTGTCTCATTCTTGCGCGCCGTAGCCGCGATTGGCACGATGCCTAGCCGCTAGAATGGCACCATGCAAAACGGGGTCAATGCCGTGGTCGGCGTCATCATGGGGTCATCTTCCGATTGGGAGGTGATGAAGCACGCCACCGACGTGTTGACACGCTTTGGCGTAGAGTTCGAGGCGAAAGTTGTTTCAGCGCATCGAACGCCTGACGACATGTTTGAATATGCGAGCACAGCTGCTGATCGCGGACTTCGCATCATCATCGCTGGCGCGGGTGGCGCGGCGCATTTGCCCGGTATGGTGGCGGCAAAAACAATTCTTCCAGTGCTCGGCGTGCCCGTGCCATCGAAGTATTTGCGGGGCGAAGACTCATTGCTCTCGATCGTGCAAATGCCCAAAGGTATCCCGGTGGCTACCTTCGCAATTGGCGAAGCGGGCGCGGCCAATGCGGCGCTCTTTGCCGTGGCAATTCTCAGCACGACCAGCAAATCACTCGCACAGCAATTGGTGTCGTTTCGTGATGAACAAACAGCGCTGGCGCGTGGCATGTTTGTGCCGCCGGTGATGACCGAAAAAAACTGATGGCAGCGAGAGCAGCGCTGCCGCCGGGCTCATGGCTCGGATGTTTGGGCGGCGGACAATTGGGGCGGATGTTTGTGCATGCCGCACAGGCGATGGGCTACAAGGTTTTGGTGCTCGATCCCGATGCCAAGGGCCCTGCCGCTCAAGCGGCGGACGACATCGTTGTTGCGGCGTACGATGATGCTGCGGCGATTGCGGCGTTCGGCAAGCGCGTTGCCGCCGTCACCACAGAATTTGAAAACGTTCCCGCTGCGACGCTTGAAACGCTCGCCGCAACCATTCCCACACGACCGAGCGCAAGCGCCGTGCGCATCGCGCAGGATCGTCGCAAAGAAAAGCGTTTTTTTGCGACGAACGATTTACCCATCGGTGCGTTCGCCGTCATCGAATCCGCGAGCGATTTCAGCGCGCTCGATCCCTCGCTGTTTCCGGCCATTTTGAAAACCGCAGCGCTCGGTTACGACGGCAAAGGCCAGTCTCGGGTGGCGCATCCAGTGGCGGCGCGAGACGCCTTTTTGCAGTTTGGCGAAACGCCCTGCGTACTTGAGCAACTGATCGATTTTGATCTGGAAATTTCGGTGCTGGTGGCACGCGGCTCCGAGGGCGACATCCGCGTGTGGCCGGTGCAAGAAAACGAGCATGTGGGCGGCATTTTGGATCTGACGATTGTGCCTGCGCGGATCGACGAGGCGCTTCGTGAGCGCGCGCAATCGCTGGCGATGAAGCTCGTTGCTGCGCTTGATTACGTGGGTGTGCTCTGCGTTGAAATGTTTGTCGCAGGCGATGAATTGCTGCTCAACGAAATCGCCCCGCGTCCGCACAACAGCGGGCATTACACGATTGAAGCATGCGTCACGTCGCAGTTTGAGCAACAAGTGCGAGTGCTTGCTGATTTGCCGTTGGGTGACACGTCGCTTGTGCAACCCGCCGTGATGGTGAACGTGTTGGGTGACGTTTGGTTTGATGCGCCCACGCCGATGCAACCTGCGTGGGCGGAGGTGCTGGCGATTCCGGGCGCACATCTGCATTTGTACGGCAAAGCCGAAGCGCGACGCGCTCGAAAAATGGGCCATGTGACGTGTACGGCCGATACGCTTGAAGCAACGCTGAATAGGGCTTCGCGCGTGAAGCAACTTTTGCGGATTGAGTAGCGCTGTAGGAGCGGCTTGCCGCGAATCATCGGTATTCTGAAAAATTCGCTGCAAGCCGCTCCTACATCGCGTCCAATGAATCTGCCACTCGCCCACATCCAAATCCTCGATCTAACGCGCTTATTGCCGGGCCCGGCTTGCACGCGTTTGCTCTCCGACATGGGTGCGAATGTGATCAAAATTGAGCCGCCTGAGGGCGACTACGCGAATCGCTTGGGTTTGCCCGTGGATGCGCCCGCTGACCAAATCGCGCCGCTCTATTCCATCGTCAATCGCGGAAAAACAGTTGAGCGCATTGATTTGAAAACGGACGCAGGCAAAGCGCGACTGCTGTCGCTCGTCGCAGCGAGTGATGCGCTGGTTGAAGGTTTTCGTCCCGGCGTGATGGCGCGGCTCGGTCTGGATTTCGCCGCGTTGTCGGCGGTGAAACCCTCGCTCGTTTATTGCTCGATCAGCGGCTACGGTAGCCAAAGCGTCTGGTCGCAACGCGCCGGACATGACATCAATTATTTGGCGATGAGCGGTGTGCTCGATCAAATCGGTGAACGTGGTCGTCCGCCGTCGATTTCCAATTGGCAAATTGCTGATTTGGCGGGTGGCGCGATGGCGGCGGCGATGCGAATTTGTGCGGCGTTGGTGCAATCAAGAGCCACGGGGCGAGGCGCATGGATTGATGTGTCGATGACGCATGAAGTAGCGAGCCTCAACATCATCGCTGAACACGGTTTGGCGCTCAATCAAAGCAAGCCACGCGGCGAGGATTGGCTCACCGGGGGCTGGCCTTGCTACGGCGTTTACGCCACGAGCGATCAGCGATATCTTGCAGTGGGCGCGCTAGAGAACA
>JAAFHR010000377.1 GCA_013298455.1 Betaproteobacteria bacterium
GGCTTGGGCGAGCCGAGATAGGTCGGCCCCCACACGGTGCGACACCCACAGCGACAGCGCGATGGCCACGAGCACAAAGAGCCCGCCGATCAGCGCGCTGTGTCGAGCCGTTTTCGTGATCGCCGCCATGTGATCGCCGCGCGGCACGGCCACCACCATGATCCAGTTGAGCCCCGCGTCGTCCACCAACGACTGCGCCATGAGATTCACATCTTCACCGTCTGGCAGCACTAATCGATCCGTGTGGCTTGTGCCCGAGCCGACGGGTGATTTGCGAAGCGACTGATACGCCGCACGAATGAGCGGATGGCTACTCTCGCTCGCCAAAACACGTTGTTGCTTGCCGTCCACAGTTCGATACAGCGGCTCATTGACCGAGCTTGCGATCAATTGCCCGCTGGGCTCCACCATAAACGCGATGCCGTTTTGGCTGACTTTGAGTTGTGCAAAAAACTCACTGAGTTGCGTGAGCGCGATGTCGGTAGCAAACACACCAACGCGCTCGCCGCTAACGCTGTACGTGGGTTTCGCCAACGTCACGGTGAGGGCGCTGGTCGTGGCGTCTAAGTACACCGGCGACCACGCGAGTGCGGCGCGTTCTGCCGCCGACTTGTACCAAGGTCGAGCTCGCGGATCGAACGCATCAACGCGAAGCATCAACGCCCGATCGCCTGGCGCAAAGCTCTGATACACCCGACGTTCAGTGCTGTTGGGCGCGCGCAGCCGAAGCTCAGGCGTCTCGCCAGTACGATTGAGCCCGATAAACGTGCCCTGCTCGTCGCCGTAATAGACATAGCCGCGGCCCTCGGGAAACAGGCCGGTGGCCGCCCACAAACGCTCCTCAAGCGCTTCGAGCGCGTTGGGGGCCAACACACGCAAACCGTTGGGCGTAGCGATCGGTTCGGGCGCAATGGCCAAGAGCGCAGATTTCGACGTTGCGAGGTGCTGATGGGTGGCTTGGGTGACGCGATGGGCGATGTCGCCCAAGAGCTGCGTCGTCAACGAATTGGCCGCGCGCGTTCCCGTCCAATACGACAGCGCCGCAATGGACAACGCCACCGCTATAACGATGGCGACAAACGGCAGCAACAACGCTGACCGCAACGAGGTGAAGCGACTCGACATGAAACGGCGGGGTGGAGCGTGGGTAGATTGGCTCTGCGAGAGTGGGTGCGACGCTTAACGCACGCCGAAGCCGAAATGTTAGGTAATTTCTTTGTAATCTAAGCTCTAAAACTGCGCCCAAACCGCCTCAATCCATTGTTTTACCGGAGTTTCAGATATTTCTGATTAGCGCAGGAAGTCCGCCAGAACGGGAGCGTGACCGAGACTTTGGGAGAATCCTCAGGTGAGTGCCCTTTCAACCTCCGTAACCATTGCCCAAGCGGCAGCGCCGTTGGCAGAACGCCTGCGCCCCAAAACCATCGCCGAGGTGGTCGGGCAGCGCCATCTGCTCGCCGACGGCAAGCCGATTGCCAACGCGATTCAGGCCGGCGTTGCGCATTCAATGATTTTGTGGGGCCCGCCGGGCGTCGGCAAAACAACCTTGGCGCGGCTTTTGGCGGACGCGTTTGGCGCGGAGATGATCGCACTTTCCGCCGTGCTCGCAGGCGTGAAAGACATCCGAGACGCCATTGAACGAGCGCAGGCGTTTCGCGACCAATTCGGTCGGCGCACCATCATGTTTGTTGACGAAGTTCATCGCTTCAACAAATCGCAACAAGATGCGTTTTTGCCGCATGTGGAATCGGGCTTGTTTACGTTTATCGGCGCAACGACTGAAAATCCGTCGTTTGAAGTCAACTCTGCGCTGCTCTCGCGGGCGCAGGTGTATGTGCTCGAAGCGCTTGATGCGGAAGCGCTTCGAACGATGCTTAGCCGCGCGCTCTTCGCCCTTGACGCCGCGTACACGATTGATGCGGACGCGCAGCAACTCATCATCGATTACGCCGACGGCGACGGACGGCGATTCTTGAATTTGGTCGAACAACTTGATGCTGCCACCAAAGCGAGCAAAGTTGAGGCGATCTCCGCCGAGGTCGTTAAAAACGCACTCACCCGAGCCAGAACCCGCTTCGACAAAGGCGGCGAGCAGTTCTACGATTTGATCAGCGCGCTTCACAAAAGCGTGCGCGGCTCGGACCCCGATGCGGCGCTTTATTGGTTTTGCCGAATGCTTGAGGGCGGTGCCGATCCGCTCTACATCGCCCGACGCATGATTCGGATGGCCTCAGAGGACATCGGTTTGGCCGACCCGCGAGCGCTGGAAATTACGCTCTCTGCCGTTGCGGCGTACGAGCGATTGGGCTCGCCCGAAGGTGAATTGATGCTCGCGGAAGCGGTTGTGTTTTTGGCGGTTGCGGCGAAGAGCAACGCGGTCTACAACGCCTACAAAGCCGCGCGCGCAGCGGCGGCCGACAGCGGCACGCGCCCCGTGCCGCTTCGTCTACGAAACGCGCCAACGAAGTTGATGAAGGAGATCGGCTACGGCACTGGCTATCGCTACGCCCACGATGAGGAAGGCGGCTTCGCAGCGGGCGAGAGCTACTTCCCCGACGACATGAAAGCGCAGCAGTTTTATCGGCCCGTGGATCGTGGGATGGAGGCGAAGATTAAGGAGAAGTTGGATCAGCTTCGGGCGTTGAATGCGAAGAAGTGATCGCGATCTGGCTACAGCACCCGTCTCGGAACGAGGCAACCCCCATTAGCCGTTCGCCCTGAGCTTGTCGAAGGGTTGCTGGCGCGCCACCAAGGCTTCGACAAGCTCAGCCCGAACGGATTTTCAGCAAAGGCTCTCGCTTTGCTCCGCGCGCCTTCGTGATCCGCCGTCAAAACAAAAAAGGCTCCCAAAGGAGCCTTTTTCACAGCAATGAAACCGAGCGATTACGCTGGTTTCTTCTCGCCCATGGCCTTGATCGCTTTCACGAGGCGGCTCTTGGTGCGCGAGGCTGTGTTTTTGTGAGCAATTTTCTTGTCAGTGATTCGATCGATAACGGATTGTGATTCCTGCATCTGCTTCATCGCTGAAGCTTGATCGCCAGCGAGCACAGCTTTTTCAACTTTTTTGATTGCGGTGCGAAGCTGCGTCTTGAGCGCGGCGTTGTGCGAGCGCTGTTTGTCGTTTTGACGGGCGCGCTTTTTAGCTTGGGCTGAGTTTGCCATGATGTCTAATCCATTGTGGTCAGTCGCCCGCAGTTGCTCGGCCACTGATGAAATTCGTTTCGGTGAACCCGCTATTCTACGGGTAATTTCAGCCCGCCGCAACCTGTGAACCTATTTCGAGCCATTCTGGGAGTTTCCGCTCTAACGACGCTGTCGCGGGTGAGCGGCTTGGCGCGTGAGATCGTCTCAGCCAAAGTGTTCGGCGCGGGCGCGGCCAATGATGCGTTTGAGGTGGCGTTTCAGCTCCCCAACATGATGCGCCGCCTCTTCGCCGAAGGCGCATTTGCTCAGGCGTTTGTGCCACTACTGTCCGAATACAAAGGGCAACGCGGCGAAGCGGCCACTCACACACTCATTAATCGCGTGGCGACTTTGCAGCTCTTAGCGCTGATTACGGTCACCATCATCGGCATCATCGCCGCGCCGTTTTTGATCACTTTGTTTGCCTCGGGTTTCAACAAAACGCCCGGAAAAACGCTCTTGGCGACGCAGCTCTTGCAAATCATGTTTCCGTACTTGCTGTTCATTTCGCTCACGGCGTTGGCGGGCGGCGTGATGAACATTTGGAAGAAATTCGCGATTCCGGCGTTTACACCCGTGCTTTTGAATGTTTGCATGATCGCAGCGTCTCTCTTTGCGGCACCTTATTTCATGGAGCCCATACACGCTCTGGCTT
>JAAFHR010000378.1 GCA_013298455.1 Betaproteobacteria bacterium
CCCTATCGCGAAGCCGCGCGTGAATTGCCGCGCGCGCTGGGCGGTGCAGCACAAGTCTCGATCATTGATCGAGATACGGGTCGCGCGCTGCCGATGTATCGCTACCAAGGCGAATACTGGGTCGCAGGCACACCGGGCTCAAAGTACTCGATTGCGCTCAACAATCAGCAAGGCGGACGGGTGCTAGCCGTGATGTCCGTCGATGGCGTCAATGTGCTCACCGGCGCAACGGCAGACGTGGCGCAATCGGGTTATGTTTTCAACGGCTATCAGCGCTATGACGTCGCCGGTTGGCGCAAGAGCGATCGCGAGATCGCAGCGTTTGAGTTTGTCGCATCCCCGCGATCCTATGCCGAGCGCACCGGGCGTCCGCTTGATGTCGGTGTGATTGGCGTGGCGCTGTTTAATGAGCGTGTGGCACCACTGGCATGGAGCGATCCCGTTCCATGGCGCTCCGATGCCGACGAGCGTCGCAATCTCGATCAGAACGGCTATCGCTTGAAGCGCGGTGAAGCCGCGCCCGGCGCACCCGTGCCGCTGCCCGCACCCGCCGCGCCGTCAAGCGCGCGTGATCTCAGCGGCGCTGGAAAACATTCGGAAAGCGCACAAGCAGCGCCGTCGCGCATCGAGCCCAAGCTCGGCACTGGACATGGTGCGCGCGAATGGTCTACGGTGAGCCACACCGCGTTTGAACGCGCCACGGTGAGTCCGGCTGAAGTCATCCGCATTCGCTATGACAGTCGCGAAAACCTGATCGCCATGGGCGTGATCCGGGAGCCATTCTTTGGCTACCCATCACGTCGCCCCAACGCGTTTCCGGACAGCGTGACGCATCGCGGTTATGTCCCGGATCCGCCTCGGTGGTAAGGTCACTGCATAGCTAGTTAAGGCGGGTGTGCGGCCCTCTGCCCACCCGCGCAAATGGCCTCCTCTCCCCTTGAGGGAGAGGGTTGGGGAGAGGGGGAAAGTGATTCGGAGCGCAAAGCTTCTCGCTCGGGCGAAATTCCCCCTCTCCCCTAACCCCTCTCCCTCCGGGGGAGAGGGGAACCGCGCGCTCGAATCTCCGATCAACCGCGAAAGACACAACTCCGAACACTGAAAAGAAAAGCAAACTCAAGCAATAATGTCGGCATGGCAATCCCCTCATTGCACGACATTACAGAGACCTCGCCCGACGAATCGTTGATGAGCGCCTTCGCCGCTGGAAACGCGAAGGCGTTCGAGACCCTGTACGACCGGCATCACCTTGCGGTGTGGCGATTTGTTTTACGAAGTGTTGGCGAACCGGCAACCGCCGACGATGTGACACAGGAGCTTTGGATTGCGGTGGCCAACGCCGCCGAGCGCTACCAGCCGAGCGCGAAGTTTCGCACCTGGCTTTTCACGATGGCGCGAAACCGCGTGATCGATTTGTCCCGAACTCAAAAATCGCAGGTGAGCATCGATGCTGAAGACGACGACGGCAGCCCCATGTTTTCTGAGCTCACCGCTGAATCGCGCTTGGGGCCGCTGCGTCAGCTCGAATCCAGCGAAGTGGCGCGCGACTTATTGCAAGCCATTGAAGCCCTACCAGCCGAGCAGCGCGAGGCATTTTTGTTGCAAGCCGAGGCCGACATGAGTGTGCTCGACATCGCCAGTGCGACAAGCGTCAGCTTCGAAACGGCCAAGAGCCGTTTGCGCTACGCCCGAAACGCGCTCAAGGCCCTCCTCAGCGCTCACGAAGAGACCGTTACGGCGCACCGCGTGGCCGCCCACCGGTCATTGGGATCGATGACAGGACTTCGCGCATGAGCCCGCCCAACTCACCCAATCTCAATGGCGGCAACAGCGCCGATCCGCTGCTCGCTCGCTATCACGAAGCCGTCGCATTCGAGAGCGCGAAGCCAAGCGACGCAGTGCGAGCTAATGTGTTCGCCCACGCGCAGCGCATTGCCGCGCAATCCGCGCTGCAGCGTGATCGCCGAAACTCTACAGCTGCCAATGATTCGCGCTGGCGTTTTGCGGGCCTCGCCGCAGCATTTGTCACCGCCGGGGTCGCGGGCTGGTTAACGCATCAGTACTTCAACGTAAGCGGAAGCGATGCTGAGCGGCGCGTTGTCAGCGCTCCAGCGGCTGCGGCGGCCGCCGCCCCTGCGCCCAAATCCGAGAGCTCACCCAGCGCGACGACAAGTGCCGCCGCTTCGCCCAGCATCGCCAGCAACGAAGCTGTCGCATCCAAGGCCGCTAGCGCAGACGCGGCCAGCGTTGCCGCCGCATCCGAACCCGTACGGCCGAGCGTTCCCGCGCCGCAGCCGAAAGCTAAACCGGCAGCCCCTGAGCCCACAGTTGCGTCGGCGCGCGCTAACCCTGCAGCCGCTCAAGCAACCGATATGTCGCGAGCGAACGCGGCCTCAGTTGCAGCCGAAACCAACACAGCAACGTCCGCCCGAGAAACGGCAGCGGCGAGCTCGTCGATCAATCGCGACACGGAGCAGAGTGTTGCGGTTCTCGACACCCAAAAGCGCGCGCTGCGACGCGATGCAGCGCCGCCCCCAGCAGCAGCGGCAGCCGCACCCATGGTGATGGCAGCCCCGCCCCCACCGGCATTGGCTCGGCCGCCCACTGCGGGGAGAGCGGCCACCACCGAAGTGAGCGATGCGGCTGCGGATCGAAATGCCGTTCTCACTGTATCGCTTTTGGCAGCGGTTCAAGCAGACGATGTGACACGAGTGAATCAATTGCTCGCGCAAGGGGCCAATCCAAACTCGTCGGCCCAATCGATCCGGGGATTCAACGAACTGCAAAGTTCGTTGCCAATTGTGGCAGCTGCAGAGCGCGGCAACATGGAGATATTGGATCGGCTGCTTCGAGCAGGCGCCGATGTCAACGCGATGGATTCGCGGGGACGTAGCGCACTGTCTGTGGCGCGAACTGCGGGGCGTGAGGCGCTCGTTAGGCGATTGCTTGAGGCTGGTGCGCGCTAGTGCACCGCACACTCAATTTACTCGGGAAACTATACGAACATCGTTGCCAAACCACTCAACAATCCGATTGACAGCACCGCGCCGGAAACGCCCGCCACATTGATCGAAGGCACAGAGCGCGATTCAGTGGGCGTGTCGTAGCGTCGGCTTAGCACGTAGCAGCCTATCAGCATCACGATGCAGGTGCTGAGATTGAAAGCGAGAACGAATTGAAGTGCGTCCATGGTGGGGCTCCTAGGTCAAATGCCGCGCTAATGCGAGGCTGGGTGGTGTGTGGGTATTCGATAGAGCGAACAATAAAGTTCCAGCGTGAGACGGTAAAGACACAGGCGACGAATTGCGGGGAAGCGGCGTGAAGCCCTTGCTTCAGTGGATGAACCAGTGCGTCGCCGAGCGTGCTTGCTCACATTGAACGCGCCTTGCGCTTCAACGACACAGTGGCACGCGATAATTACGCCATGTTGTTACTCCCCGGCTCTCTCTACTCCGACCCGCGCATGATCGCTGCGCTCTGCGAAGGGCTGCCGAGCCACGCAAATTTGGCGCGCTACCTCGAATCCTGTCGCGCTGAACCCTTTGACGGGACGTGGGGCGATGCGGAGCGTTTGCTTGGCACCGAGGCGAACGCCGCTTCGACTGCTGAAACCCATGCGATCGCCACACCGCTCCACGCCGCGCTCGGTCTGAGCGATTTGACGCCGACCGACCCAGCATCATTGCGACTCACAGACGAGGATTCACAAGCACTGTGTGCCGCCGCCGACGCGCTGATGAAGGACGAAGGCGTTCGGGTGATTTGGCGAACGGCGCTATCGTGGCAAGTGTCGGTACATCGTGCGATTGATGTGCAAACCGAGCGCCCCGAT
>JAAFHR010000379.1 GCA_013298455.1 Betaproteobacteria bacterium
GTGGGATTCGTTGCGGGATGCTCGCGATCATGGCGAAGCACTCGCCAATCGGCTTTCAGCGCCGCATGCAGCGCACCCGCCACATACACCGAGCGGTGCTGGCCGCCCGTGCAGCCGATAGCGATATGAACACGAGCGCGGTTGTCATGCGCAAAGCGCGGCAAGGTGTCGCGCAGAAACGAGAGAATCGACTGCACGAGCGCGGCAGTTTCAGCGCGCGCTTCAAGGAATTCAATCACTGGCTGATCGCGACCCGTGAGCGCAGCCAACCCCGATTCGTAGTAAGGGTTGGGCAAGATTCGCGCGTCAAACACCAAATCGGCATCCGGCGGAATGCCACTGCGGTAGGCAAACGACGAGATGACCAACAGCGGCGATCCGTCGGTGTGTGAGAGCGACAGCGCAAACTCGCGCACCCGAAGCCTTAGTAAATGCGCGCTCGTTGCAGTGGTGTCGAGATCAAAAGCCGAATCAGCTACCGCGCGAATCCGGCTTCGCTCCTCAGCGATCGCTTCCCGAAGCGTGCGCTGATCGCTTGCGAATGGGTGCTTGCGGCGGGTTTCGGCGAAGCGACGATTGAGCGTGGCGTCGTCAGCGTCGAGTCGCAACACGCGAACCGTGAGAGCCGAAAACTCGTTGGCTAGTCCGTTGAGCGCCGCTGAAAAATCATCGATGAAGCTTGGCTGCTGCGCGTTCACGGCAATCGCGAGTGGCTGCGAATAGGTTGCGAGCAGGCTGCGAACCGTGGCCAACACCAAGCCGCTCGGAAGATTATTGACTACCGCGAAACCGCTGTCCTCAAGGGCACCGAGCGCGACGTTTTTACCCGCGCCCGAGACGCCCAACACGAGCACCAAAACGGGCGCGTGTAGATCGGCCATCGAGGCGCTCACTCACCCTGTTCCATCAAACGGGCTTGGCGCTCAATGAATTCGCGCGTCGAATCGATACCGCGCAAATTGAGCACAAAGTTTCGCACCGCAGTTTCCACCAACACCGCAAGATTTCGACCCGCAGCGACCGGAATCACCACTTTTCGAATTTTCACGTTCAAAACCTCTTGGTACGACGCATTCACGCTCATTCGATCCAAGCGCTTGAACTGCTCGTCAGTGTGGTCTTCGAGGTGCACGATGAGTTTGAGCGATTTTCTAGGGCGTACCGCTGTTTCACCGAAGGTGGTGCGGATATTGAGAATACCGATGCCGCGCACTTCAAGGAAATCCTTGAGCACATCGGGGCAGCGACCTTCAATCAATTCCGGCGACACCCGATCCACCTCAACGATGTCATCAGCAATCAAGCCGTGGCCCCGGCTGATGAGCTCAAGCGCCAATTCGCTTTTACCGATGGCCGAAGCGCCGGTAATCAACACGCCCATTTCAAGCACGTCGAGAAAAACGCCGTGTAGTGTGGTGCTCGCAGCGAGTAGGCGCGACAAATACAAACGCAGCACATCGACCACATGCGGGCTGGGATGCGGGCAAGTCAGGAGTGGCACCTTCAAAGCATTGCAAGGCGCGATCATGTAATCCGGTGCGTCTCCCACCCCGCAGAGCAGCACAGCGCCCAATTCATCGACCAACAGCCGCGAAAACGTGGCACCCTGCTCGCCCGCCGGCAAGGTGTTGAGATACGCCATTTCAGCCGGTCCGACGACCTGCACGCGAAACGGATGAATGAAATTCATGTGACCGACCAAACCGACATGCGCCTGCGTGGTGGTGTCCCGAGAAAGTATGCGCCCACCACCATCCAAACCCGCGATCCATAACAGACTCAATCGCTCTAAATTGTCAGCGACGAGTTTTGAGATTTCAACGGTACGCACGAGACAACGCGCTCGGGCTACGCAGACGGATTGCTGAAGAGCGCGTGCACCGTTGCCGCATCTTTGGCGGCGGTCAAGGCATCACGAAACGCGCGGCTGGAGAAACGCTGCGCCAATTCAGAAAGAATTTGCAGGTGGGCGTCGGTTGCTGCCTCGGGCACCAACAGCACAAACACATCACGAACCGGCAGACCGTCGGGCGACTGGAACGCAATGGGCGCTTTCGGCCGAGCAAAGTAGCCAATGGAGCGCTCCAAACCGCGAATCCGGCCGTGTGGGATTGCGATGCCTTGTCCTAGACCGGTTGAGCCCAATTTTTCGCGAGCGAGCAGGCTGTCGATCGTGACGGTGGGAACGAGATCGTAGCGAAGCTCAGATTCCAGCGCGATCAATTCAAACAAGCGCCGTTTGTTGCTGACATCAAGGTCAAGCAACACATTTTCCGGCGCAAGGAGATCAGCGAGTAGCGTCACAGGCAAGCAGGTTTTCGCGGGGCGATTACATCGTTAAAGAGTTAATCTCAATTGTAGCCCGCTGCAACGCTGGCGAACCGCGCTGCGGGCAGTCGTGCTGCCCGCGGTGTGGCGTGCGAATCAGTTCAGATCAGTACGCTTGCGCTCAAAGCCCAAATCGCGGTGAACTTGCAATTTCTCTTTGTGGCGTACCACTTGGCGATCTAGTCGATCGGCAAGCTCATCGATGGCGGCGTACAAGCTCTCACCCTCGGAATGGGCGTGAATTTCTCGCCCGCTCACATGCACATTGGCTTCCACTTTCTGTCGCAACTTTTCAACCGACATCACGACATTGACATCGATCACATGATCGAAATGACGGTTCACGCGGTCAAGTTTCGTCACCACGTAGGTGCGAAGTGCATCGGTAACAGCAACATGGTGGCCAGTGATGTGCAGATTCATGAAACGTACCCTTACAAAAAGTGGATTGGTGTGGGCTCGGTGCGAAACGTGCAATTGGCTGTCCTCACAGCATCAATCACGTCTACGTTGGTTGACCGGGTCAATCTGTTGTTGTTCCCGATACTTCGCAACGGTGCGCCGCGCCACAATGATGCCTTGCTCGCCCAACAATTCGGCGATTCGGCTATCGGTGAGTGGTTGCTTGATGTCCTCCTCGGAGATGAGTGTTTTGATCATGGAGCGAATCGCTGTTGACGATGCCGCGCCGCCCGCGTCGGTAGCCACATGGCTACCAAAGAAGTGTTTGAACTCGAATGTACCCTGAACGCTGGTCAGAAACTTTTGCGTGGTAACACGGGAAACGGTTGACTCGTGCAAACCCAATTCATCCGCCACTTCACGCAGCACTAGGGGCCGCATGGCGACCGCGCCGTGATCAAAAAAGGCTTGCTGACGCTCCACAATGACTATGGCTACTCGCAAAATGGTTTCGAACCGTTGAGCCACATTCTTAACCAACCAGCGCGCTTCTTGCAACTGAGTTGATAGGGGGGTTGCCCTACCCTCCTTCTGGCGCTGCAACAAATCTGCGTAAACCGTATTCACAGTGAGCCGCGGCACCACAGCGCCATTGAGTTCGGCGTACCAGCGCGACTTATTGCGACGCACAATCACATCGGGCACCAATTGACTCGCCGAGACGTCGGCAAACGGCGCGCCCGGCCGAGGCGTGAGCGATTGGATGACTCCCAGCACCTCGCGAAGCGCAGGTTCGGTCAGTGAAAAGAGCTTTTTGAGCTTCACGAAATCACGGCGCGCCAAGGCATCGAACGACTCCTCAACGACACGCAGCGCAAGTTTGACCACGCTCGTCTGTGGCCGCGCGAGAAGCTGCAACGACAAACATTCCTGCAACGAGCGAGCCCCCACACCCGGCGGATCAAAGCGGTGCAACAGATGAAGCGCTTTCTCCCACAGCGACACGATGCTGCCGACATCAACGCCCAGCAACTCGGCGAGTTCGTCAACGCGCATCTCGAGCAGGCCATCGTCGTCTAACGCGTCGATCAGTGCA
>JAAFHR010000038.1 GCA_013298455.1 Betaproteobacteria bacterium
CTTTTCCGCCGACTCGTCGTTGCAAATGCTCGCAATAGCCAGCTATTGCTGCGCTTTGCGCCTAGATTCGACGAAAAATCCATCGTTTTTATTAGTCGCATCAATTCCGCAACACTACACTAGCGCTGGTTTCGGCAGACGGAGTTGGCGTGCGTCCGCACTATCAGCTTTAGTTGTTTTCTCATTGCTCTGATTGGGCTACAGGAGAATTCAAAACAATTTCGATTAATTGTATTAATTGCTCTAAGCCCTTAATTCGCTTGGCTTTTAAAGAATTAGCTGCGCGTTGATACTCCGCCCAGAATCGCTCGCTTGGGATTACTATTCCCAGCATCATGGACGAGCGTCGCACGACCCAAGCAGACATCGAGCCCGCAGCGGTCGCTCCGTCACGTCGCGAGCGTTTTTCGCAGCGCTTTAACGCACTCTACGCGCGCTATCCGCTGCGATTGACTGCACTGACCGCCATCGTCTCGGCCGTCGCGGTACTCTCGATGTATCACGCGCTCTTCGCGTCGCGCGGTGCAATGAAACTGACGCAAGAGGACATCGATGCAGCCGTTCAACACACGCTGACTGAAACGGTGTTGCCTTCGCCGGCCGTCCGTGCGTATGAAACGATTTTGCCCTCGGTCGTTCGGATCGAAAGCTTCATCACCGATCCGAAAACCAACGAGGAAAAAGAGCACGGCGTGGGCACTGGCGTGGTGATCGTCAACGACGGCACGATCCTCACCAATTTGCATGTCGTGCAGGGCGCTGAGCGCATTCAGATTACGTTTATGGACGGCCACAAAACCGTCGGCATCTTGCAGGGTGTGCGCCCGGAGCACGATCTAGCAGTGCTTCGCGCCAAGGTGATCCCTGATGATTTGTTTGCGGCCACCATGGCGAGCACCGCAGATTTGCGGCCTGGTGATCATGTGTTCGCGGTGGGCTTTCCGTTCGGGATTGGGCCGTCGGTCAGCGGCGGCATCGTCTCGGGCTTGAAGCGCGAATTCAAGTCGCCCGAGGGCGGCCATTCGATGAGCAATTTGATTCAGTTTGATGCCGCTGCTAACCCCGGAAATTCGGGCGGCCCCTTGGTCACCGCGAGTGGCGAAGTGGTGGGTATCGTCACCGCGATTTTGAATCCCAACGAAGATCAGCGTACGTTTGTTGGGATTGGGTTTGCGGTGCCGATTGAGAATGCGGCGAGCGCGGTTGGGTTGGCGCCGTTTTAATGAAGCGGACACCGTGAAGCAGAACGGGCTCGAAGTTGCTCCCTCTCCCGCGGGCGGGAGAGGGTTGGGGTGAGGGTGCACGTCATTGGAGAGAACGGTTGACATGGCTTGCGCCGCAACGACACCCTCATCCCCAACCCTTCTCCCGCCTGCGGGAGAAGGGGGCAGTCGGTGGTTCGGGCGGTCGCGTTTGTTGGTGCTACGTTGAACCAGAGCTTTTAGTTTTTTGGAGTCCCTATGAACCTTGACAACGCAGCGCTCATGGAGCGCATCCTCTACGAAGTGAAACGGGTCGTCGTGGGGCAAGACAAATTCCTTGAACGCGTGATGATCGCGCTCTTAGCGCAGGGCCATTTGCTGGTCGAAGGCGTCCCTGGGCTCGCCAAAACGCTCACCGTGAAAACGCTTGCAAACACCATCAACGGCTCGTTTAAGCGCATCCAGTTCACGCCCGATTTAGTGCCTGCCGATCTCATCGGCACGCGAATTTTTAATCAAAAAACGAGCGAATTTGCGACCTCACTGGGTCCGGTGTTTGCGAATTTATTGCTCGCCGACGAAATCAATCGAGCTCCAGCTAAAGTGCAAAGTGCACTCCTCGAAGTGATGCAGGAGCGGCAAGTCACCATCGCGGGTGTTTCGCATGCTGTGCCCAAACCGTTCGTGGTCATGGCCACACAAAATCCGATTGAAACCGAGGGCACGTATCCATTGCCCGAAGCACAGGTGGATCGCTTCATGATGAAAGTGCTCGTGGATTACCCAACGAGTGATGAAGAGTTTGTGATCGTGCAGCGCGTGACTGGCGAGCGACTGGATTTAACGCCCGTGGCATCGCTTGAGGATTTGCAAGCGTTGCAACAGCAATGCCAAAACGTCTACGTTGATCCTGCGCTTATTCGTTATGCCGTGAAATTGGTGGCCGCCACGCGCGAGCCCGCCAGCGCGGGGCTCGGTGAATTCAAAAAATTCATCACCTACGGCGCGTCACCGCGCGGCACCATTTGCCTCGTCGAAGCAGCGCGTGCTTTGGCGCTGATGCGCGGCCGAAACTATGTGCTCTCCGAGGACATGACCGAGATCGTGCACGACGTGCTCCGGCATCGCTTGGTGCTGTCGTACGAAGCGCTGTCTGAAGGTATGAGCGCCGACGCGATCCTCTCGAAAATCATGACGAAGGTTGTGGCGCCCGTGAAACTGATGCGCTCGCTGGATGAGCAGTTGAAGGCGGCGTAGTAGGCTTTCAAATGAAGCTATCCAATACTGTCATTCCCGCGAAGGCGGGAATCCATGGTGAATTGATCTGCATTGATCAATTCAAGAGCCACTCTTCAGCGGCGATGGATTCCCGCCTTCGCGGGAATGACGTCTCGGCGATGAGGGTGAGCGTTCGATGAAGTGGTTTCGCCCGTTCGACCCGCCCGAGACTGACGTGTCGTTGGTGAGGCGTGATCGCGACCTGGTGGGTTCCTCCCCCTTCAAGGGGGAGGTTAGGAGGGGGATGGTTTTTTGGCGTGGTGGAGCGAAAAACCATCCCCACCCTAACCCTCCCCTTGAAGGGGAGGGAACTTCAGGTTCCGTCGAATCCACCGAGTCCGCTGCCGCGCTGTTGCAGCGCATGGAATGGACGACATTAAAGCGCCTCGATGGCCTGCTGCAAGGCGACTACCGCACACTGCTTCGGGGCGTCGGGCTCGATCTGGCTGATCTGCGTGAATACCAGTTGCACGACGACGTGCGCCACATCGATTGGAACGTGACGGCGCGCATGCAAACCCCCTACGTTCGCCAGTTCAGCGAAGATCGAGACATGAACGCGTGGTTTCTCGTTGATCTCTCGCCGTCAGCAAATTTCAGCTCCGGCGCTCGCAGCAAACGCACGCTCTCGATTGAATTCGTCGCGTTGATGTCAAGACTGATCACGCAACACGGCAATCGCGCAGGCTTGATCCGCTACACCACCAACGTCGATACGGTGATCACGCCGCGTGCTGATCGGGTGCATGTGCTGCACCTGCTGCACCGATTGATGCAGCAGCCACTTCGCGATGCGCTACGCACCAACGCCCCAACGCAGCTTCATTTGCTCCTTGCCCGCGCAGCCTCAACGATGAAGCGACGCAGTGCCGTGTTTGTCGTCTCCGATTTCATCAGCGAACCGGGCTGGGAAGCCGAGCTCCCGCGCTTAGCGCAGCGTCATGATGTGGTCGTCGTTCGGATGAGCGATCCGCTCGAAATGAATTTACCCAACATCGGCTTGATGACGCTCGAAGACCCAGAAACTGGCGAGCAGCTATTCGTCGACACGACCGATCCGGCGCTACGTAAACGATTCGCCGCGTTGCATGAAGCGCGTCAAGCGGCGCAAGATAAAGCATTTTCACAAGCGGGGGTGACGGTGATGAATTTGCGCACGGACCAATCGCTCGTTGATGGTGTGGCGGCGTTCATTGCCGAGCGCACCCGCCGTTCACAGAGCGCTCGCGCGCCGCTCGCACCATCGTCCGAACTTGAAAGTATGAGGCAAGTCGCATGAGCCCCATCACATTTTTGTGGCCGCAGCTGTTGTGGCTACTCGCATTGATTCCGCTCTTGGTCGCGCTCTATGTGTGGCTGTTGAAGCGCCGCAAAAAATCATCGGTGCAATACAGCAATTTCGCACTGGTGGCGCAGGCGCTCTCAAAGCAGCCTGCATGGCGTCGCCATGTGCCGCCCGTGCTGATGCTCTGCGCGCTCGCGGCGATGCTCTTCGCCGCTGCGCGTCCGGTGATGACGATTCAGCTGCCGTCAAACAAACAAACCATCATGCTCGCGATGGATGTCTCGGGCAGCATGCGCGCCAAGGACGTTGAGCCGTCTCGGATCGTTGCTGCACAAAACGCTGCGAAAGCGTTTCTCACTGAATTACCTCGGCATGTGCGCGTCGGCATTGTTGCCTTTGCTGGCAGCGCGCAGTTGGCGCAATTGCCGACCTTGTCGCGCGAAGATTTGGTGACCGCCATTGACGGCTTTCAGTTGCAACGCGGTACCGCCACCGGCAATGGCATTGCGCTGTCGCTCGCCACGCTGTTCCCCGACGACGGCATCGACATTTCGCAAATGCAATGGGGCTCGGGTGCGGCCAGATCGCGCCCATTGGGAGAAGCAAAACCCGAGGTCACAAAGAAGGAACCCGTCGCCCCCGGCAGCTACACCAGCGCCGCCATCATCATGCTCACTGACGGCCAGAGAACGACCGGCATCGACCCCATGGAGGCCGCCAAAATGGCCGCTGATCGCGGCGTGCGGGTCTACACGGTCGGTGTTGGCACGGTCAATGGCGAAACGATTGGTTTCGACGGCTGGAGCATGCGCGTGCGGCTTGATGAGGAAACCCTAAAGCAAATCGCCAACCGAACTGCTGCTGAGTATTACTACGCGGGCACAGCGGCTGACTTGAAGAAGGTCTATGAATCGCTGAGCTCGCGGCTCGGGGTTGAGAAGCGTGAAACCGAGGTGTCGGCGATTGTTTCGATGATTGCGGCGGCGTTTGCGCTCGTTGCGGCGGGGCTTTCGGTGGCTTGGTTTGGGCGGGTGATGTAGCGAAGGCTCCCTCTCCCCTGGAGGGAGAGGGTTGGGGAGAGGGGGAAGTTGGTTCGGAGATCAAACTCTGCGCCTCAAACGACCGTCACCCTCTCCCCTAACCCCTCTCCCTCCGGGGGAGAGGGGAACCAGAGCCGCTCTGACCGCAATTCTTGACGTTAAAATACGCAAATGAACTCGTTCGCCACTCAGCCCAATCTCGCTGCGCACCGCGCTGCGTGTCGCGTGCTGATCGCGATTCATCAGGGCGCATTCAGCCGCTCCTCTCGCTCCCGCTAGGCGGGACATTTCTCCTTTCTCCGCCCTTTCTTTGCGCTGCGGTCTTTGCCGCGCCTTCCCCTTTCACGATTAAATTTTCACGAGACTCGATCATGTTTGACATCAACCTACTTCGAAACGATTTGCAAGCGACCGCTGCTTGGATGAAAACTGCGCGCGGTTACACCATCGATGTGGCGGCGTTTGAGGCGCTTGAGGCGGAGCGCAAGGCGCTGCAAATTCAGACGCAAGAATTGCAGCAACTTCGAAACACTTTGAGCAAAGCTGTGGGTCAAGCTAAGGCGCAAAAAGACGACGCGAAAGCGCAGCAATTGCTCGCCGAAGTCGCCGCTGTTCCCGACAAAGTGAAGGCCAACGAAGCCGCGCTCGCCGCGGTGCAAGAGCGTGTAAATCACATGCTCCTCACCATGCCCAACATCCCGCAAGCGGGCACGCCGCTTGGCAAAGACAGTGATGACAACGTTGAAGTGCGACGCTGGTCGCCTGACAAAAGCGGGCCCAAGGCATTCGATTTTGAGGTGAAAGATCACGTGGCGATTGGTGAGGCGCTCAGTGCCGGTGGTGCGGGCGCGCAGCTCGATTTCGAGACTGCAGCGAAGCTCTCGGGCGCTCGATTTGTGGTGATGAAAGGCCAGCTCGCTCGGATGCACCGAGCGCTTGCGCAGTTCATGCTCGATACGCATGTCAATGAGCACGGCATGACCGAATGCTACGTGCCCTACATTGTGAACGCCGATTCGATGATGGGCACGGGGCAGCTCCCAAAGTTTGAAGATGATTTGTTTAAGGTGCCGATGGCGACCGACGATGGCTCGGTGAAAAATCGTTACTTGATCCCAACCTCGGAAGTCTCGCTCACCAATTTCGTTCGCGACAGCATCGTCGATGCAGCGGCGCTCCCGATGCGGCTCACGGCGCACACGCCCTGCTTTCGAAGCGAAGCGGGCAGCGCAGGTCGCGACACGCGCGGCATGATTCGGCAGCATCAGTTCGACAAAGTTGAAATGGTCTACATCGCCAAGCCCGAGGAATCGGATGCGCTCCTGGAAGAGATGGTGGGCTACGCGGAAAAGATTTTGCAGAAGCTCGAATTGCCGTATCGCGTGGTGCGACTTTGCACTGGAGACATGGGCGCGGGTTCGGCCAAAACCTACGATCTAGAAGTCTGGCTCCCCGCGCAAAACACCTACCGAGAAATTTCGAGCTGCTCGAACATCGAGGCGTTTCAAGCGCGCCGCATGAGCGCTCGTTACAAAAACGCGGCGGGGAAAAACGAACCCGTGCACACGTTAAACGGCTCGGGTTTGGCGGTGGGCCGTACGCTCGTTGCAATCATGGAAAACTATCAAAATGCCGATGGCAGCGTCACTGTGCCCGAAGTGTTGCGGCCCTACATGGGCGGCTTGACTCGGCTCTCGTAGATATCCGGCGAGCGGCCATCGCAATCTGTCTGCGAATCGTCCGCGAGTTGATCGTGCGCCATCGACGGCTTGCTCAACTTGTGCGTGTCTTTGAATTCCGCATAATGCAAACTCCATGATTGATCCGGCCAATTTCGCTTCGTTGTTTGAGCAATTGCCCCTGGGCGCGTACCGCTCCACGATGGAGGGCAAACAGTTGCGTGCGAACGCTGCGATGGTGGCCTTTAACGGCTACGACACCGAGGCGGAGATGCTTGCCGTCGTCGAAGACATCTCGACAGAATGGTACGTTGATCCGTCGCGTCGAGCAGAGTTTTTGCGGCTCCTTGCTCGCGACGGTAAGGTGTCGCGGTTTGTCTCAGAGGTGTTTCGCCACAAAACGCGTGAGCGGCGTTGGGTTGCAGAATACGCCCACGTGGTGAAAGACGAGCACGGAACGCCCGTCTACGTTGAGGGCACGGTCGAGGACATCACCGAGCGCCGCTACGCCAGAAAAGAAGTCGCTGCAAGCGAACGCCGACTTCGCGTACTCAACGACAAATCACAGAGCGCGACGATCATCTGCACCGTTGACGGGGTGATTACCTATGCGACGCCGTCGCTGCAGCAGCTCTTGGGCTATGCGCCCGAATCGATGCTTGGCGTTAACTTCTTTGACTCCATGCACATTGACGATCAAGCCGAGCATCGAGCCGAGTTTCGCAACGTAAGTTTGGGGCGAAACACGGGGCAGGAGAGCGTTGCCCGGCATCGCCACGCCGACGGCACGTGGCGCTACCTAGCGTCGTTTGCGAGCGACTGCAGGGATGACCCGGCCGTGGCTGGCATGGTGGTGTACTGGCGTGACACCACGGACGCGCAGCGCGCGGCACAAGCGCTGCAGCGCGTGGCGCAAACGGATGGTCTGACCGGACTGGTGAATCGAGCGCACTTTGAGTCGTTGGCTCGCGGCGCGCTGGAGGCGGCCCGTACGAGCGGATCGCGGGTCGCGCTCTATTTCATCGATCTCGATAAATTTAAATGGGTCAATGATTCCTACGGACACGCCGTGGGCGATCAAGTGCTCATCGGTGCCGTTGATCGATTGCGCGGCGTGCTTGCGCCAAACCACGTGCTGGCGCGACTCGGTGGCGATGAGTTTGCCGTGATTGCGCCGCTCGATCTGCTCTCGGTGGTCGATGAAATTGCTGCGCGTTGGACCGATGCGCTGGCGCGCCCATTGGTCGTGAACGAGATGGCGTTTCAGTTGAGCGCGAGCGTTGGCGTGAGCGTTTTTCCCGACGACGCAGCATCGTTCGAGACGCTGCTGCAACACGCCGATCATGCGATGTTTGCGGCAAAGGCGGATCGATTTCATTCGTTTCGGCGCTTCGAGCCGAGTTTTTCTAAGCAGGCGTCTGAGCAAGCGCTATTGGCAGCCGAGCTTTATCGTGCTGTCAAGGCGCGGCAGTTTGTGGTGTATTTTCAGCCGCAGTTTGATGCGTCAATCGGACGCACGATTGGGCTCGAGGCGCTCGTTCGCTGGCAACATCCAACGCGCGGTCTGGTCGCGCCCTCAGAGTTCATCGGAGTTGCCGAAGATCAGGGTTTGATTCGTGAACTAGGTGAACTCGTGCTGCATCAGGCGCTCGAGGCCGGAGCGCAGTTGCAGCAACTGCCAACACTCCTGCCGTGCTTTCGAATAGCGGTCAACACGTCGGTGCACCAGCTCCGCCATCCGAGCTTTTTTAGCAGCGTAACGCAGGCGCTGACGGCGAAAAAAATACCTGCATCCATGCTGCAAATCGAGGTGACCGAGAGCGCGCTCATCGAGCGCTCCGGTCGCGCGGCTCACACGCTTAACGCGCTTCGTGATGTGGGCGTGAGCATCGCGCTTGATGATCTGGGCGTGGGTTATTCATCGCTCGATTATTTACGGCGGCTCAATATTGACACCATCAAATTGGATCGCGAATTTGTCGGCGGCTTGCCGCACAAACGGATTGAGTGCGCCATTGTTCGAGCCATTTTGACCCTGGCGACTGAACTCAATATTGAGCTAATCGCCGAGGGCGTTGAGACGGGCGAACAGGCGCAGTGGCTCGCAGCCAGTGGTTGCCAGAAGCTACAGGGCTACTTTTTTGCACCTCCCGCACCGTTGTCGGTGATTATGGAAAGGCTCTCTGCCGAGCGCTAGGGAGACACTGCAAAACCTCCGCGCGCTGCATCGTCGGAACGGAGCGGCTCGAAACGCGCAACGCTCCTCGCAGTAGCCCCAGCTACGCCCAAGATTTTTGTGTTTCCGATCCCACCCGATCCGAGGTGCGCTGCATCACGCGGTTTGTTTTCGGTGTCTCTTTATCACGCGACGATTCAATGTTTTTTCGGATTTAAATATCAACTTATTTCCTAAAACCTATAATTATTAGGGTCTTAAAGCGGTTTTTTATATTTTCTGAATTTCAGCCAGAAGTTTCGCGAGCCCGCAATAAATAAGGCACTAAAAAATAAAGCTGTTTCTCGTAGTTGCGAAGCTATTCTGGCAGCGAAACCGTGCCGCTGCCCAGCATCAACACTCGACCCCCGACGCGCACGCGCCGCTCCTCTGTCAAACGGAGCTGCAATACATTGAGTCGCTGGATGAATTCGCCCTGCGTGACGGTGAACTCGGCGGGTGCGACCTCCCCCGAATCGAGCAGATAACCGCCCAAATTTGCACAGGCTGATCCCGTGCCCGGGTCTTCGGTCAAGCCGTTTTTCGTCGGAAAAAAGAAGCGCACTTGGAAGCGATCTGACGCAATACGAGCGACAACATAGGCCAGATACCGACCGAGTTTGGTTCGAACGTGTTGCTTCAAAAGTGCGTCGCGTGGGTTGACGCGAGCGAGCGCCTCGATTGAGTTCACTGGGATCACCAATTGCTCGCTGCCGGTGTCGACATAGCGCGCTGTAGCGGCTAAATCGGACTCGGCCAGCCCAAGCATCGCCGCAACGTCGGCCGGTGCGATCCCCGCGTCTCGGGCGCTGTGGGCGTTGGCATTGAATGTCCAAGCACCGCTCGACTCGTCGCGCTGCACGGGGATGTCGCCCGCCTTCATCGACAAAACGAGCGACGTGCCGCCCAAGCCGAGCGCGTGCACCACGGCGGCGGTGCCGATGGTGGGATGCCCTGCAAACGGCATCTCGAAAAGCGGCGTAAAGATTCGAACCTGCGGCGGCGCGCCGTCACGAGGCAGGATAAACGTGGTTTCCGAGAGATTGAATTGCGCTGCGAGCGATTGCATTTCGGCGTCGGCCATGCGTCGTGCATCCTCAAACACACAGAGCGGATTGCCGCCAAATGTGGCGCGATCAGATTCGACAAAAACGTTAACGAGGCGATATTTGTAGTGACGCATGGAATAGGGCTCGCTGCTGAGATAATTGAGGGAATTTAGCGCAGTGCCGACGTTGGCTGGTCGTTTGCGCGGTTGGTAACCTTTTTTGACGCAGATTACGCTGATTGCGCAGATTTACACAGATTATTTTTAGTGGGCGCGCAGATGGCTCGGAAGACGCGCTGTCCTCCTGAGCCAAGCGAAGGGTCAGCGTGATTTGCAGCAGCGTCCGAACGGATTAAAGCGCCTTCAACGGATGCTTCACTTCGTTCAACATGCCTCCCAGTTTGTTTGACTCCCCCGGAATACCGAACTCTTAATCAGCGTAAATCTGCGCAATCTGCGTAATCAGCGTCAAAGAATTAGTCGCACTCACCTCACTTAAAAAAGCAATATGCAATACATCTTCACCATGAATGCCGTTTCGAAAACGGTGCCGCCGAAACGTCAAATCATTAAAGACATTTCGCTCTCGTTTTTCCCCGGCGCAAAAATTGGTTTGCTCGGCTTGAACGGCGCGGGCAAATCGACCGTGCTCAAAATCATGGCCGGTGTTGATAAAGATTTCACCGGCGAAGCGCGTCCGCAGCCCGGCATCAAGGTGGGCTACCTGGCGCAGGAGCCTGAGCTTGATCCTACGAAAACCGTTCGCGAAGCCGTTGAAGAAGGCTTGGGTGGCATCAAAGCCGCGCAGAAACGTTTGGACGAGGTCTACAACGCCTACGGTGAAGAAAACGCCGATTTCGATGCGCTCGCCAAGGAGCAAGCGGAGTTAGAGGCCATCATCAGCGCAGGCGACGGTCACAATACCGAAGCGCAGCTCGACGTGGCGGCCGATGCGCTTCGACTGCCGCCGTGGGATGCCAATGTGGGCATTTTGTCGGGCGGTGAAAAGCGTCGCGTCGCGCTCTGTCGTTTGCTGCTCTCGAAGCCCGACATGTTGCTGCTCGACGAGCCGACCAACCACTTGGACGCCGAAAGCGTGGAATGGCTTGAGCAATTTCTCTCGCGCTACTCCGGCACCGTTGTTGCCGTTACCCATGATCGCTACTTTTTGGATAACGCCGCTGAATGGATTTTGGAGCTTGATCGCGGGCACGGCATTCCGTGGAAGGGCAATTACAGCTCGTGGCTGGAGCAAAAAGGTGATCGCTTAAAGAACGAAGAATCGAGCGAATCGGCGCGTCAAAAAGCGTTGAAAAAAGAATTGGAATGGGTTCGCCAAAACCCCAAAGGCCGCCAAGCGAAATCGAAAGCGCGCCTCACGCGATTCGAAGAGCTCTCGAGCCACGAATACCAAACGCGAAACGAAACGAATGAAATCTTCATTCCCGTTGCCGAGCGCTTGGGCAATCAAGTCATCGAGTTCAAAGGCGTCAGTAAGAGCTTCGGTGATCGCGTATTGATTGATGATTTGAGCTTCGCAATTCCGCCGGGCGCGATCGTGGGCATCATCGGCCCCAACGGCGCGGGTAAATCAACGCTCTTCAAACTCATCCAAGGCGTTGAAAAACCTGACAAAGGTGAAGTCGTCATCGGCCACACCGTGCAAATGGCCTTTGTCGATCAATCGCGACAAAGTTTGGGTAACGACAAAAACGTCTGGGAAGACGTCTCCGGCGGCGCAGATATTCTGCAAGTCGGACGTTTCGAAATGCAAAGCCGCGCCTACATTGGCCGCTTCAATTTCAAAGGCTCCGATCAACAAAAACTCGTCGGCAATCTCTCGGGCGGTGAGCGTGGTCGTTTGCACCTCGCGAAAACCTTGCTTAAAGGCGGCAACGTGTTGCTGCTCGACGAACCGTCGAACGACCTTGACGTTGAAACGCTGCGCGCCCTCGAAGACGCATTGCTCGAATTCGCTGGCACCGCGCTAGTGATTTCGCATGATCGCTGGTTCCTCGACAAAATCGCCACCCACATTTTGGCCGCCGAAGGCGACAGCCAGTGGACGTTCTTCAACGGCAACTACCAAGAATACGAAGCCGATAAGGTGAAGCGCTTGGGTGAAGAGGGCGCGCGGCCTAAGCGGGTTCGGTTTAAGGGGTTGAAGTGAAGTAGGTGATGTTTCGACGTGAAGCGCGGCACGCGGTATTTTTGTGGCGGGGTTGTGTTGCTAGTCATTGCAGCCTACTTCCTTCTATGGTTTGTGCAGACCGCTTGGTTGGGATCGTTTCCCGGTCGTGACGTTAAGAGCTACGCTTTTTGGGCGTACTCACAACTAGCAGTTTCAGTCGTTTCTTTAGTCGCGGCGGTAGTGTGTTTTGTTAGATCATCTCGCGGGACGTAGCGTGTAGCCCGGGAAGCGCGCGCCCCCCGGCCACAAGGGTTGGATGGCAATGCTCCCTCTCCTGCGGGCGGGAGAGGGCTGGGGTGAGGGTGCTCGTGGCGTGGAGAGCGTTGTTGGCAAGCACAGTCAACGTTGGTTCTGATGCGAAGACACCCTCATCCCCAACCCTTCTCCCGCCTGCGGGAGAAGGGAGTCAGAACTACAGCGTTGGGTAATCGGTGTAACCCTCCGCCCCGGGCGAGTAAAACGTTTTCGGATTCGCAATATTGAGCGGCGCATCAAGTCGCAAGCGCTCCGGTAAATCAGGATTTGCGATGAACGGCACGCCAAACGCCACCGCGTCGACGCGCTCACTTTGCTGCGCATCAAGCGCCATCGCGCGGTCGTACTTGTTGTTGCCAACGTAGGCGACGCCTGCGTTTGACAAGGTCTTTTTCGCTGCTGCGAAATCGAAACCCGAGAGGTTTCGATCACCACCGGTGTTGCCCTCGATGAAATGCACAAAGGCAATTTTTCGCGCTGCGAGTTGATCGACGAGTGCGCCGTAAGTCGCCTGCGTTGAATCATCCTGTGGCGCGGCGTTGGCACCCGAAACGGGCGATAAGCGAATACCAACGCGGCCTGCGCCAAACACCGCAATCGCTTGATCGACCGCAGCTAGCGTGAAGCGAATTCGGTTTTCAACGCTGCCGCCGAATTCATCGGTGCGCTTATTGATGCTGTCACGGATGAATTGTTCTAGAAGGTAGCCGTTGGCTGAATGAATTTCCACGCCGTCCATGCCTGCGCGTTTGGCGAGCTCAGCGCTGTGACGATAGCCTGCGATCAGGTGATGGATTTCGAGGAGCTCCAGCGGGCGCGCTTCAACGCGTTCGCGTTTGCCGTTGTGTGTGTACGTCGTACCACCGGGGTTGTAGGCCGACGATGACACGGGCAGCGCGCCCGCCGGTTGAAAATCGGGGTGCGAAATCGCGCCGACGTGCCAAAGCTGAGTGACGATCTTGCCGCCCTTGGCGTGCACCGCGTCGGCAACGAGCTTCCAACCCGCCTCCTGCGCTTCGCTGTAGATGCCGGGAGTGCCCACATAGCCTTTGCCCTGCGGCACGATTTGTGTGGCTTCCGAGACGATTAAACCCGCCGAGGCGCGCTGCGCGTAGTACTCGGCGATGAGCGCGTTGGGCGCGTCGGTGCCGGGCGTGGCACGGC
>JAAFHR010000380.1 GCA_013298455.1 Betaproteobacteria bacterium
AAGCGCGACGGGCTCAATGCTCGCATTCAGGAGCCCGATAAAACGTGGCTCGCCTTAGCCGCGTACAACATCGGTTTGGGGCACGTGGAAAACGCTCGAGTACTCACGCAGCGTGGCAAAAAAAATCCCGACATGTGGCCCGATGTACGCCGTCATTTGCCGCTTCTAGCCAACGCGGATGTCGCGGCGCAATTCAAGCTCGGTACCTGCCGTTGCGGCATGCCGGTTGAATACGTTGAAGCAGTGAGAGCGTATTACGACGTTTTGCTGCGACTGGAGCCGCCGCATCAGCCGAAGCTGCGGATCAATCAGTGAATGGGAAAGCGCCGTGGGTCATTGCTATCAACTTAATCGATGAACATCACATTAACGTTGACGTCTGTTTAATTTAAATTAATTTTTGAATTATCGAAAAAACTGTCGTAAGCCCTTTCATTTATTGACGAATAGCAAGTAAGCTGAACGATAGTTTGAGCTTTGAACTACTGTCTCGCAATGATCAGCTTGCCATGCAGTTTGTAGGCGCGGATCTTGCCGCGCCTACCCACCAATGCTTCGCTCAGGACAACGGTCGTCCCCTCAAACTTCGCCCCAACGCCGCAACAGATTGTGATAGGTCCCCGTCAGCGCAACCACGGCATCGTGCTCATCACCTAGTTGCTCACGGAGCGCCAGCAGCGCCATGTCCATATCGAAAAGCAAGCGGCGTTCGCCGTCGTCGCGCACCATACTTTGCAGCCACGTAAAGCAGGCTAAGCGCTCGCCGCGCGTGACCGCGGCGACTCGATGCACGGTGCTGGCGGAATAGAGCACCATGCTGCCGGCAGGGAGCTTGATCGAGCGCTCGCCCATTGGATCGTTGATGATGAGTTCACCGCCGTCGTAGCGCTCCGGGTCGCTCAAAAACAGCGTGGCGGAGAGATCCGTGCGCAGATAGCCGCGCCCGTCGGGGAGCGGCCGCATCGCGCCGTCTACGTGCGCGCCAAACGAATTAGTCGTGCCGCTGTAGCGATTGAAAAGGGGCGGAAAGACTTGCTTTGGCAATGCGGCGCTGAAAAAAAGCGCATGCCTTGAAAGCGCGGTCATCACGATGCGCCGGAGCTCTGGGAGTGCGGCGCTCTGCTCATCGAGCTGTTGATTGTTTTTCGCAAGCGCCGATTGTTTGCCTGCGGTGATGTGACCGCCCGACCAAGCTGCGCCACCAAGCAATATTTGGCAGCGTTGCAGCTCATCGGCGCTGAGCACCGCATCAAAGGTCATCAACATCGAAACTACTCACTCAGAATTTGTATTCGCCTGAAAGAATGGCCGTGCGCCGCGTGCCCGGCACAGCAAAGCCGCCGTTATCGTAGAGCGAATCGTAGTAGAGCTTGTTCGAGATGTTTTTCACATTCAGTCGCAGCGCCCACGTCGGCTGTTCGTACGCAACCACCGCATCAAATCGAGCGTAGGCCGGTGCGGTGTTGGGTGTAAATTGCCCATTGGTAAAGCTCGCGCTGGCGTTGCTGGTTGACGGACTGTAGACGTAGCGCTTGCCTTTGACTTCAGCACCGCCGCCGATTTTCCAAGCATCGGTGAGCTTGTAGGTGCTCCACAGATTAAACGTGAACGGCGGCGTGTTTCGCGCACGTTGGCCTTTGAGTCGAGGATCGGCGGGGGTTAGCACACCCGTGGTGGCGTTTCGATTTTCGGCGACTTCAAGGATGTTGGCGCGCATCAACGCAAGCCCCGAAAACACCTCCCACTGCTTTGAGATTCGGCCCGCAAGCTCAATTTCAATGCCATCTGTGCGGCGTTTTTTTGTCAGGATCGCGGCGGTGGATTCCAAATCAGTGTTTCGCTCCCACGCTTTATCAGCGCGATAGATAGCGCCTCGAAGCGCCAAATCACCCTCTAAAAATAAGTACTTCACACCCGCTTCGTAAACACGACCGCGCTCTGCGGGATACGCGCCGCCAGAGAGTTGATACAGGTCGGCCGTGGGGCTGAATGAATCGCTCGCGCTCAGGTAATAGTGCGCATCATCGTTTGGCTGATACGACAATCCCGTGCGCCAACTGTTTTCTCCGAATTCGAGCTTCGGCGAGGTGAGCCCTGAGTAGTTAGCTCTGAGCTGATCGCGGCGCAATCCAACGGTCGCTTTCCACATCGGCACGAATTCAATCGTGTCTTGTATGAACGCAGCGCGGCTCTTTCCATCGTACGTCGCAGCTGCACCGACGTTACTGATTGTGTAGCTCGGCGCTGCGCTCGTGCCGCTGTTGGTAAGCGCCCAACGTACGGCGTCTTCTTGCAGATACTCCACGCCCGCAACGAATTCATGCTTCGTTCCGAAGGCGCTAAATTTTTGGTTGTAGTCCGATTGCACCGCAACGTCTCGGGTGTCGCTCCGACGCGTTTTCGGCGCGTTGCCAAACACGCTGGGGGCCACGGTCAGCGACGGGGCGGAAGCCCAATAAGCGTATTGATAATCAGCGTAGCGAACCTGCGTTCGCCACTCCGCGCGGTTGGCAAAACGATGTGTGTAGACCACGGTAGAAAGCGCGGAATCGCTAACGTAGAAATTACTGTCGATGCCCCAAAACGCGCTCGCTGGAAACTTGGTGTTCACACGATGAGTGGCCGGATCAAACGAGAGCCCGTAGTCAGCGTTGTCTCGCGCCGAGGTTGCCACGTGCGACAAGGTCAACTCATCACGCGAGCCAATGCCGTAACCCGCGGCAAGCGCGACACCTTTGCGATGCTGCTCTGGCTTCGTTCCTGTGACCGGATTGCTGCGCCACGAGCCTTCATCACGCTGCATCACGTTCACGCGAACGGCGATGTCGTCACCCAGCTTTTTGTTTAGATCCGCCGTGAACTGCTGATACTGATCGGTGCCGCCCGACACACTCACCGTGTTTTTGTCAAACAAAAACGCCGGTTTGCTGACTTGATTGATCACGCCGCCCGCTTGGCCGCGCCCAAACAGCATTGCAGCTGCGCCCCGAAGCACATCGATTTGCTCCAGGTTAAACGTTTCGCGGTTGTACTGCGCGGTGTCTCGAACGCCGTCCAAATACATGTCGCCAAAGGTGTAGAACCCACGAAGCATCATGTTGTCGCCGCTTCGGCCACCCTCTGCGGCGTTAAACGTGAGCCCCGAAACATTGCGCATCGCTTCGCGAAGTTGCCCCGTTTGCTGATCGTGAATCAGCGCTTGCGGGATTGAGGTGACGGCTTGCGGAATGTCGTGCGGGTTTTGCAACATCTTGCCAATGCGGGTTTGCTGCGTTAAGTAGTTTTCGTGGTCTTTGTGGCCGGACACCTCGACCTTATCAACCTTCACTGGCTGGGCTTGTGGGCTTGCAGCGGGGCGCTCGGTGGCATCTGCGCTGGACGCTTGGGCGTGTAGGTTGGCGCTGAAACAAACACCTGCGAGCATCATCGCTCCCAACGGCAATAGCCTTTTGGGAGCCGCGGTTGCGACTGACTGCGCCAACGGGCGCGAACTGTGTTGGCTGCTCGGGGCGGATTGGGCGGTGCGACGTTTGATGTGTTTGGGATGCTGCGGCATTCGGTGTCCTGCGGGTGAGCGTTGCGCTCCAAAACTCATACGTGCAAAAGCGTTGTCATCGTGAGTCAATGAGCACGAAATCTAAATCGTTAACGAATTATAAACACGAATCATTCTTATTTACAAACAGGAATAAAAAAGAGGCGGTGAGTTTGGTCACCGCCCCTTTTCTTGTGCCCTAGGGAGACGCAGATTTAATCGCCGCTGAGCATCGCATCCTCGATTTGGGCGAATCGACTTCGCCGAAAATACTCGCCATAGCCCGC
>JAAFHR010000383.1 GCA_013298455.1 Betaproteobacteria bacterium
GTCGTAGTGGTCGCGCTCCTGCGGCTATAGGCAAGCTTGCTGCGGCCTGCGGGCGGATAGTTCTGGCGCGTGACATGCCTTTGCGGTAGTTATTCTGATTTGCTAACGGCTTTTGCGAATTAGTTATACCGCTGCGGCGCTTTCCGTGCGATACTTTTTTTGTTGCGCTCTGATCTGGGCGACTGCCCTATTTTTTGAGTGATGGATCTGAGCCTTACCGCCACTGAACTGTTGTTGCTGATGATTGCTGTAAACCTGCTGCTCTTCGCGGTGGGATGGGCGGTGGCAGCGCTTTCGCTCACGCATCATGAGACTACCCTTCGAGGCTTTTTTGGCTTTAACGCCACGTTGGCTTTAGCGTTAGCGCTCATGGCCTTTCGCGGCGACGAGGCGACACCGCTCACGCGCATCGTTCCCAACGTACTGATCCTCATCTCCGTCGCGATGTTGACGCGTGGCGTCTACGCGTTTTGGAGCGCCTATGTGCCTAGCCGTCGCTTTTACGTGCCATTGCTGGCATCAGCGTTGGGGATTGTTTGGTTTGGCGCGATGTGGCCGCACGACCATGCCCGTGCCGGCGCTTTGGTCGTGGGGCTGCTTTGGCTCGTCGTGGGCGCGATCTGGCGCACCTACTCACCGACGCGCGCTGAATTTGGCTTGGGTGCGGCGATCGGTTTGACGATTACCGGCGCACTTGTTTTTGTGGTCGTCTCAATGCGAGGTACGTTGGCGCTGCTGACCAACGAGCCGATCAATTTGAATGAAGCCAGCTTTGGCAGCGAGTTCGGGCTCTTCATAGTGCTCTTTGTCGTCACGATGCCCAATCTGATTTATGCGAACTTTGTAGCCATTCGAATGTTGCGCCGATCCGACCAAGCTGCACGAAGCGACAGCTTGACGGGTTTACTCAATCACCGCGCGTTTATGGAGCGTGCAGATGAGGATTGGTCGAGCCGACGCGCCGAACTTCGTACCGGTGCGGCCATGGCGATCGATCTTGATTACTTCAAGCGGATCAATGATGAACACGGCCACAATGCAGGCGACGAGGTGCTCCGCAGCTTTGCTGAAATACTCAGAAATACCTTCGACGAATCGCACATCGTGGGCCGAACAGGCGGTGAGGAATTTATCGTCATCCACTCGCCCGCCACCCGTGATTCGGTCGCGCGGATGGCTGAGCGCTTGATGCGCCGGGTGAATCGTGCGCGTTGGATGGCAAGGGACACCGGAGAGATTCGCTTGACGGTGAGCATTGGCATCGCGCTTGACGCTGAAACCGATTTGCGCCCAAACGATCTGTTGATGCGCGCCGATCAGGCGCTCTATGCCGCGAAAGCGCAGGGTAGAAATTGCATCGTTTATTCGTAGGTTGATTCGACTTTTTGCGATTCGGCAGATCGCTCTAGGTAGGTGATGGCAAAAGTTGGAAAATAGCAGATTGATTTTTGCCGCAGTGCGCTGCGCCTCCGCTCGCCATGTCGTTGCCCCGCCATCATCTCGAATTGCTCTCGCCCGCCAAAAATATTGAGATTGGGCGCGAGGCCGTGTTGCACGGTGCTGATGCGGTCTACATCGGCGGGCCATTGTTTGGCGCCCGGGCCAAGGCTGAAAATTCCGTCGCTGAAATCGCCGAATTGGTGAATTTTGCGCACCGCTACGGCAGCCGAATTTTCGTCACACTCAACACGATTTTGCACGACAGTGAGCTCGAGGCTGCACGGAAGTTGATCCACGAGTATTGGAATGCAGGCGTTGATGCGCTCATCGTGCAAGACATGGGCATTCTTGAATTGGACATTCCGCCGATTCAGTTGCATGCTTCAACGCAAACCGACATCCGCACGCTCGAAAAAGCCAAGTTCATGGGCGAGGTTGGTTTTTCGCAAATCGTTTTGGCGCGTGAGGTGACGCTTAAGCAAATCGCCGCAATGCGCGCCGAAGTCAATCCTGATGTCGCACTTGAGTACTTTATTCATGGCGCCCTCTGCGTTGCGTTTTCTGGCAATTGCTACATCAGCCATGCACACACCGGCCGCAGCGCCAATCGCGGCGAATGTGCGCAGGAGTGCCGCTTGCCTTACACGCTGCAAGACAAAGACGGTCATGTCGTTGCGTTTGACAAACACCTGCTGTCGATGAAAGACAATGATCAAAGCGCGAATTTGCGCATGCTTGTCGATGCGGGGATTCGAAGCTTCAAAATCGAAGGCCGCTACAAAGATTTGCGCTATGTGAAAAACATCACCGCGCATTACCGGCAATTGTTCGATGAAATTTTGAACGAACGACCCGAGCTAGCGCGCGCTTCGCACGGTCGTTGCACCTACACCTTCACGCCCGACGCCGAAAAAACGTTCAACCGCAGCAGCACCGATTACTTCGCCAATGGACGCAAAGACGACATCGGCGCATTTGATGCCCCGACGCACGTGGGCGGCGAGTTGGGGCGCGTGGTTCGTGTGACGGCCGATACGTTTGAAATCGAAACGACGGACGCCGCAGACACGCTCGCCAACGGCGACGGTCTGACCTACATGAATAAGCGTGAAGTGCGCGGCATGCAGGCCAACACCGCCAAAAAACTCGGCAACGTGTGGCGCGTGTCGCCCAACCAAGCGATGCGTGATTTGGCGGGTTTGACTGTGGGCACGGTCATTCACCGCAATCGGGATCATGCGTGGGAGCAGGTGCTCGCCAAGCCCTCGGCGGACCGACGTATTGCGGTTGCGATGACGTTCTCCGAAACGCCCGATGGATTTTTGTTGAACGTGCAAGACGAGTCAGGCGCGAGCGCGTCGGCTCAAATCGCTCACGTTAAAGATCCGGCAACGCAGCCCGAACGTGCTGAGGCGAGTTTGCGTGAGAACCTTGCTAAGTTGGGGCAAACGATCTTCGCGGCCCAATCGATTGCCATCAACTGGTCAACGCCGTTTTTCGTACCGGCGTCGGTGGCCAATCAGTTGCGGCGTGAGGCCATTGATGCGCTTGAGGCCAACCGGCTCGCCGCCTTGGTGCGACCGCTCCGAGCCGAGGCCACGCAACCGCTCGCAGCGTATCCCGAAACGTCTCTTACTTACTTGGCCAACGTCTACAACCAAGCCGCACGAGATTTCTATTCGAAGCACGGTGTCACCTTGATCGCAGCGGCGTATGAGGCGCACGAAGAAGCGGGCGAGGTGCCGCTGATGGTTACCAAACACTGCCTGCGTTGGTCGTTTAACCTCTGCCCCAAGCAAGCCAAGGGCGTGACCGGCGTGCAGGGCCAAGTGCGCGCCGAACCAATGACGCTCTTATCAAACGGCGAAACGCTGAATCTGAAATTCGACTGCAAGCCTTGTGAAATGCATGTGATGGGTAAAGCTCGGAAACACATTTTGCAATCGCCGCCGCCATCAATCGTGCCGCTGGCAACGATTCCAAAGGCTGGCGCAACGATCAAGTTTTACGCGAAACGGCCGCAGGCAGTTTAGGAGCAGCTTTATCGATCTATCCCCATACTTTATTGGGCTTGACTGCGATTTTTTATATAAATGAAAAGCCCGTACAACTTGTCCAGCCCCAGATAGAATGATGCGTTTAGCAATAAAGCTGCTTGACCCTTGTTTCGAGCAAAGCCTCTTCAATCGGGGTAGCAGTGTCAGCGAAAGCTGCCTCCTCACGTTATTCTTGCCGCACTGAATGGCTTTGACTGGCGCGTTTCGTGAGCCAACTGCGTCTGTATCGATGGGTTTGTATTTGTTTTGAACCGCGCGCCGACGGCTAACGAC
>JAAFHR010000381.1 GCA_013298455.1 Betaproteobacteria bacterium
ATCAACTTCTGCGCCAATTCCTTCACCGCATGCTGCGCGCGTGCCACGGCCAAACCATAGCCCGGCACTATCACCACGGTGTCGGCGTTGGAGAGCATGAACGCCGCATCGTCTGCGCTGCCGCTTTTGACCGGGCGCTGCTCTTTCGCGCCGCCTGTCGTTGCTGCTTCGCCACCAAAGCCACCCAAAATCACGCTGATAAATGAGCGGTTCATCGCTTTACACATGATGTACGACAAGATCGCGCCAGACGATCCCACGAGTGAACCGGCGATGATAAGCATCGGGTTGTTAAGCGAAAAACCAATGCCTGCCGCAGCCCAACCCGAATAACTATTGAGCATCGAAACGACCACCGGCATGTCCGCGCCACCAATCGGAATGATGATCAAAACACCGATCACAAACGAGAGCGCCAACAGCAGCATAAACGCCGCCCAGTTGCCCGTAAACATGAAGAACAAGCCAAGTCCAATGATCGCTGCACCCATCAGCGCGTTCACCGCGTGTTGGCCGCTGAATGTCACCGGCGCGCCTTGAAATAACCGAAATTTGTACTTGCCCGAGAGCTTACCGAACGCGATCACAGAGCCGCTAAACGTAATCGCGCCAATCGCCGCACCGAGGAAAAGCTCCAAACGATTGCCTTTGGGAATGTCCATGCCCTTCGCCGCCACGATCCCAAACGCCGCAGGCTCAGCCACCGCCGCCACCGCAATACACACCGCCGACAAACCAATCATGCTGTGCATAAACGCCACGAGCTCGGGCATTTTGGTCATCTCAACGCGCTTGGCCATCACTGCGCCAATGCCGCCGCCCACGACCAAGCCTACGAGCACATAAGCGAGCCCCTGCGTCGGCGTTTTTGACAAGTTAAAAATCAGCGCGACAGTAGTCAACGCCGCAATGGCCATGCCGATCATGCCGAAGGTGTTGCCTTTGATCGATGTCGTCGGATGCGACAAGCCCTTCAGAGCTTGAATGAAGCAGATCGATGCGACGAGATATAAAAGGACGACGAGGTTCATACTCATTTGTCGCTCCTCTCGTCGCTAGGACGAATGACCAATGACGAAGGACGATAAGGTCCCTCCCCCTTCAAGGGGCAGGTTAGGAGGGGGATGGTTTTCGCCACGAAATGGCAGGACAACCATCCCCACCCTAACCCTCCCCTTGAAGGGGAGGGAACGAGACGCATCGGCGGATTCAGGATGCCGCTCACTTCGCGCCCCCTTCCGTTTTCTTCTCTTTCTTCTTGAACATCTCCAGCATCCGCTTCGTCACTAGAAATCCACCAAAAATATTCACTGCTGCCAGCGCAACGGCGAGCACGCCCATCGTTTTGCCGAGTGTGGTTTCAGTGAGCGCTGCAGCGAGCATCGCCCCCACAATAATGATCGCTGAAATCGCGTTGGTCACCGCCATCAGCGGCGTATGCAGCGCAGGGGTGACGTTCCACACGACGTGGTAGCCCACGTAAATTGCCAGCACGAAGATGATTAAGTTGATGACTATGTTTTCTACGCCGCTCATTTAGTGTTCTCCAAAGAATCAACTGGTCCAATCATCACGTCGATGGGCTCGTAAACACCGTCTGCAGCCGCCCTGCTCTCTTGCCGTTCGCAAAACCAGAACACGAGTCCGACGAGAACCGAAGCGCCCGCAACCATTGGCGAGGGCGCTACCGGAAACTCCGGATCGAAACAATGATGCATAAGAAATGCCGCGAGACTGACGCAACCAAACGGCAGCACCGCAGCAATCCCCAAGCCGGATAGCCGCAGATCGCTTCTGTAAAGCATGGGTCTGCGGGAACTCGCACGACTCAAAAGAAACCGCCGCACTGCACTCATCCCGTCACCAACACCGCTTTCACGATGTCGTCCTCTAGGTTGATGTTGAACGCGCCCGTTTTGAAATCGACGATCAATTTCATGAAATCGAGCAGGTTTCTTGAGTAGAGCGCACTGGCGTCTTGCGGCAATAGCGCAGCCAAGTTGGTGTGCCCCACCAGCGTGACTCCGTGTTTCTGCACGACTTTATCGCGCTCGGTCAAAGGGCAATTGCCGCCCTGCTCTGCCGCTAAATCCACGATCACCGAGCCGGGCTTCATCGCCTTGACCATCTCTTCGGTCACCAGTACGGGCGCAGGTCGGCCGGGAATTAAGGCGGTGGTGATCACGACATCAGCAAGCGCTACTTTTTTCGCCACTTCGATCCGCTGCCGCGCCATCCAGCTCTCGGGCATAGGCTTGGCGTAACCGCCCACGCCAACGGCCGCTTCGCGCTCTTCGTCCGTTTCATACGGCACGTCAATAAACTTCGCGCCGAGCGATTCAACTTGCTCTTTCACCGACGGACGCACGTCGCTCGCCTCGATAACAGCGCCCAAGCGTTTGGCGGTAGCAATAGCTTGCAGGCCAGCCACGCCGACGCCCAAAATCACGACACGAGCGGCCTTCACCGTACCCGCTGCCGTCATCAACATCGGAAAGAATTTCGGGTAGTGGTTCGCCGCCAAGATCACGGATTTGTAGCCTGCGATATTGGCTTGCGATGAGAGCACGTCCATGCTCTGCGCGCGCGTGGTGCGCGGTGCTTTCTCCATTGAAAAGCCGTGCAGGCCTTTTTGCTTCAGCGCATCAATGCCCTCGGCGTTAAACGGGTTCAGCAGCCCAACAACACTCGATCCTGCCTTCATGCCGGTGACTTCGGAGCCGTTGGGGCCGCGTACCTTCAGCAGCACGTCCGACATCGCCAACACTTCCGAAGCGCTAGCTTTGATTTGCGCGCCAGCGGCGGCGTAGGCTTCATCGAGCAAACTCGATGCGCCACCTGCGCCTGCTTCGATCGCGACCGTTACGCCGGGGATGGCAGCGAATTTTTTGACCGTTTCCGGCGTGGCAGCCACACGGGTTTCGCCCGGTGCTGTTTCTTTGACGATGCCGATTTGCATGTCACCTCCCATTCGATGCGTTCAATGTTGTTGCTCAGTGTAGCGCCATTTGCACCGCAGCTGGCGGGATAACCCTAGCGTTTTGAGCCTAACCGTATAGCTAAATTGCATTAAAGTACAAGGCTCGAATTTTCGGAGTTACTAATGAATCACTTCAAACGCATTGCAATCGCTGTTGCCTTGGGCACAGCGGCCATGAGCGCGATGGCAGCGCCGCTTAAATGGGGCGCACAAAACGACATCCTCACGCTCGATCCGCATTCACAAAATCATGCGACGACTAACGCGATCTTGATGCATTCGTACGAGGGCTTGGTTCGCTACTCGGCCAAGCAAGAGCGCGATGTTGAGCCCGCACTCGCCACTAAGTGGACGTTTATCAACCCGACGCAAGTACGCTTCGATTTGCGCAAAGGCGTGAAGTTTGCTGATGGTTCGCCATTCACCGCAGACGACGTCGTCTTCTCGTTTGGTCGCATCAAGCAGCCGCAGGGCACGATGCAGATTTACGTGACGGGCATCAAAGAAGTCAAAAAAATTGATGACTTCACCGTTGATTTCCTTCTGGACGCGCCACAGCCAATTCTGCTGCGAAACATCATCGATTTCCGCATCATGAGCAAAACGTGGGCGGAGAAGAATAAGTCTGAAAAAGTACAAGACTACAAAGCGAAAGAGGAAACCTTTGCCTCGCGCAATGTGAACGGCACCGGTCCGTATCAGATCACTGGCTGGAATCCTGACAACCGCGTCACGATGACCAACAACGCCGGTTGGTGGGGCAAAAAAGACGGCAACGTCACAACGGTCAACTACTCACCGATCAAAGCCGATGCAACGCGCGTTGCAGCGCTGC
>JAAFHR010000382.1 GCA_013298455.1 Betaproteobacteria bacterium
GTTCACTGGCAATTCAGTAACCAACGGTCTGCCCTTCGCGCCGACCGCGACCCGCGCGACTTGGTCAACACTTCGCAATCATTTTGTTAGCCGCTGTGGGATGACATTGCCTTGATCAGCAATATCCACCAATGTGGTTTTGAATATGACGTAAAAGAACAAAAAGTTATTTGTCGTAACACGCAATTTTTCGCCTAAACCCCAATAAAATGTTGGTACATAACTAATTTGCTGTATGACAAAAAACCACGCTCGCCGCTACGATTTGTCATCCTGAGCAGAGCGAAGGATCGGCGTGCGCTGCGACACTGCTCGCACGACCAACGATCCATGCAACCCGATGTTTCGCTCCGCTCAACATGACAGGTTCCGCCAAGAGCCCGGAACTCAACCAGCGCGCGAATTAAGCATCTTCGAGCAACTGCCCCTGAAGCGAATCGATCCCAAAGTAGTGTTTCAGTCGCTCAAAGTAATCAGGATATTCGAGCCGTAGCAGTTCGGGCTCTTCAAAAAACACTTCGCAGGTGACCGCAAAAAACTCATCGATCGCCTCAGCGGCGTAGGGATCAATCGCGGTGTTTTCATTGGCGTCTACGTGGATGCAAAAGTCTTCAAATGCATCGCTGATCGCAGCGCGATACGCCTCGATGTGTTCAGCGGGCATGGGCGGAATCCCGTCAATATCGCCGTTCAACATATCTAGCTTGTGCGCGAATTCGTGAATGACGAGCGACATCCCGCTCTCAACATAGCCCGCATCAATCGAGGGCCACGAGAGCAGCACCGGCCCGCCCTGCCAGCTCTCGCCTGCAACGGGTTCATCGAGTTTGTGCACCACGCCAAATTCGTCCTCAAAATCGTAGCTCTGCGGAAAATCGCCGGGATAGACGATCACATTTTCGAAGTTGGCGAAATCTTCAATGGCCTCAGCGACCGTGCCGCGTTTTCCAAGGAGCAACACGCACGCTTGAATCGCGATGATGATTCGCATGTGCGGCGTGACTTCGAGCGCATGCTCGCCCTCTTCTGCGCCGGAGGTGATGCTCTTTTCAACGAGAAAGAGCGTTGCGAGCTCGCGCAGTCTTTCGACGAGCGCCGGTTCGTAGTGATCGAGAAACGACAGCTCATGCAACGCCCGCAGCCATTGCTCGTCGGGGATCGCATACGAGGCGAGCGCCCGTTCGCGGCGTTTTGTTTTGAGCCAGTTGAACATCACACAAATTGTAGGAGCGGCTCGCCGCGAAAGACGCTCGCAACTCGCTTTGTTTTTGATATCGCAAAAAAGCTCATGCAACCGCATTTCGTAGTTCGAAGGCCCTTTCGCGGCAAGCCGCTCCTACAAGGGCTTTGGCGGCAGCGCCGCAGGCGATTCAATCTCCACCGCCTTGATGCGCTCAAAACCGGTGCTGATTTTGCGCGAGGAAATCTGCACATCTTGCACGTCGTCACTGGCTTGGCGAATATGGGTTGCGAGCTTATCCATCCGCTCTTGAAAACGACCAAAATCGGTACCGAGTTTTTCGAGTTGCGTTTTGATGACAAGCGCTTGTTTGCGAGTTTCGGCATCGCGAATCACCGCACGAACGGTGTGCAAAATCGCCATTAAATTGGTGGGAGACGTGAGCCAAACCCGCTTGGCCTGCGCCTCGGCCACGACGTCGGCGAAGTTGCCGATGATCTCCGCAAACACGGCTTCTGAGGGCACAAACATCACCGCCGAATCCGCGCCCGCACCGGGTTGGATGTACTTCGATGCGATGTCGTTGATATGTTTCTTTACGTCAATCGCGAAGAGCCTACGAGCGTCCTTCCGCGCCGTTTCAGGCTGCGTTGCGTCAACAACAACGCGATAGTTTGACAGCGGAAATTTCGAATCAATCGCCATTTTCGAAACCCCATCGGGCATCGTCAAAACGCAATCCGCTTTCTCGCGCCCATCGCCCACCGCCGCTTGAAACTCATACACGCCGGGCGGCAAGGTGTCTCGAACCAGCGCTTCCAACTGCACTTCACCAAACGCGCCGCGCGCCGATTTGTCAGAGAGCACTTGCTGCAAACTCACGACGTTGGTCGTTAAGTTATCTATCTTTTTTTGCGCTTCATCGATCACCGCGAGTCGGGTCATCACGTTGATAAACGTCTCGTTGGTTTTCTTGAAACCTTCATCGAGTCGCTCGTTCACCTTGCCGCTGATTTGCTCCAAGCGGCCATCCACGGTTTTGGTCATCGTTTCGGCTTGCGTGGTGATTTGTTGCTGCATGTTTCGAAGCGTGTTTTGCAGCAGCGTTTGGTTTTCGCGAGCTTGCTCGGCCATTGTGGCAAGCATCTTTTCCAACACTTCGCGCTTCATAGCGTCTTGCTGCGTCGAAAGCGTTTGCTGCAAGAGCGCCAGTTGATTGAGCGAAGCCTCAGTCTGCTTAGATAGCGAATGAACGACCTGCACTTGCAGCGTACCGAGCACCTGTCGCGTGCCGTCGTTCGACGCGCTCAAATCGCGGCCCACGCGCTCTGTTACTTGATTGAACATACCGCCCACATCGCCAATCATGGCGCGGTGTTTGGTCTCCAACTGCGTTCCCATTTCGCCCGTCATCTTGCGAACAAGGGAGCCTTTTTGTAGCGCGACCAGCACAATCAGTACGATGAGCAACAACAAAATCGCCACCACGGCGAGCTCAACAAAACTCATCAGCCGTGCCACTCCGTCTCGGCCAGGAGCGCAAACGAAATCAGCCAATGCGTGCTGACATATTCGCCGTTAGTAATCGCCGCCTCAGCCGCGCGTACGTGCTCGCCCGCCAACACGCCAAATTTTTTCCAACGCACATCGCCCGGATCGAGCACCTGCATCAAACCGCGCATGCACCAAGCCCTCGACAAATTGAGTCCGTGGTTATGAACCTGTTTCGCATCGGTTTCGTCGGTAACTCGCGCCGGCTCGAGTTCTGCGAAATGCCCCGTTTTCAGATCGGGTAAAAAATCATCGAACCAATGCCGAAACTCAATCAAAGGCATGACGAGCGACATCAAAAGCGATTCGGTCAACGCAGGCGACAAAAAATCTTCCCCCGAAAAATCGTACGCCATGCGGTAATCCACATCGTTACCAAACCACTGCCGCGCTTTGTTTCGAATCAAATCCATGAAGTCATGATCGCCCACGGTGTTGGCAAAACGAAGCCCATGGATCATCGCAAACGAAGTGTTTGAATGCACACCGTGCCGCACGGGCGCTGGCGCCGTTTCGAGATGATGAAACAGCGCATCCGACAATCGATCAGCGAGCGGACGCAATCCAGCACACCACTTTTTTGAATGCGGATGCGGCGACACCGCGAGCTCGCTGTAGAGCTTTAGCAACCATCCCCAACCGTAAGGTCGCTGCCAATGCGCCGCGCCGCTGCGATCAAAATACGCCGCCTCAGCCTTGGCGCGGTTTTCATCAAACTGTCGATCAAACCATGACGCAATCGCCTTGCCGTGAACCGAATGCGGATCGAGCGCTAGCAATCGAGCCATCGACCAATGCATATGCACGCAAGAATGCCAGTCGTAGCTCCCAAAGAAAATCGGATGCAGCGACGACGGCGTGAGCTTCGCGCATTCAGCGTCAGAATGCACAAAATGCATCATGAAATTGGGGAATTCGCGGCGCACGTTTTCCAGCGCGGTGCGAGCGTAAACCGCGTGAACAGGCTGGGAAGCATTTATTTCGACCATAAACCCAAGTCTAGCGAGCGCGGGCTAGGAAAGCCACAGCAAAGCGCTAGAATTTACTGCAACCAAC
>JAAFHR010000384.1 GCA_013298455.1 Betaproteobacteria bacterium
ACATATTCGCACATCACCGCGAAATCAGCAACCACAGTCCGATGCGCGCATCCTCAGCGCACCCCATGCGACCCACCCGTCGCCTAAAATCACATTCAACTAATCAATGCCAAGCAATCAATGCGCTGGCTTTTCGGAGAAATCACATGTCAATGGACGACCGCGACGGCAAGATTTGGATGGACGGCAAGATGGTGGAATGGCGTGATGCCAAGATTCACGTCTTGACCCACACGTTGCACTACGGCTGCGGCGCGTTTGAAGGCGTGCGGGCTTACAACACCCCCGAAGGCCCGGCGATTTTCCGTCTGCGCGAACACACACAGCGCCTCTTCAACAGCGCGAAAATTTTGCGGATGAACATTCCGTTTTCCATCGAAGCAGTGATGGAAGCGCAACGCGCTGTCGTTCGTGAAAACAAGCTGGAATCGGGCTATCTTCGCCCGCTCACGTGGATCGGCAGCGAAAAACTCGGCGTCTCGCCCAAGGGCAACAAAATTCATTTGATGGTCGCTGCGTGGACGTGGGGCGCGTATCTGGGCGAAGAAGGTTTGCGTCGTGGCATTCGCGTGAAAACGTCGAGTTTCACGCGCCATCACGTCAACATCACCATGACGCAAGCCAAAGCCGTATCGAACTACACCAATTCGATTTTGGCCAACATGGAAGTCACCGATGAGGGCTACGACGAAGCGATGCTTCTAGATACTGCTGGCTTCATCTCCGAAGGCGCGGGAGAAAACGTATTCGTGATCAAAGACGGCAAGATTTACACGCCGGATTTGTCAGCAGGCGCGTTGAACGGCATTACGCGAAACACGATCTTCCACATCGCCGCAGATTTGGGCTTGGAGATCAAAGAAAAACGCTTAACCCGCGACGAGCTCTACATCGCCGATGAGCTCTTTTTCACAGGCACCGCCGCCGAAGTCACCCCGATTCGCGAATATGACCGCATCCAAATCGGCGCGGGCGAACGCGGCCCGATCACCACGAAAATTCAAGCGGCGTTCTTCGATATCGTGAACGGAAAAAACCCGAAATACAAACACTGGTTGACCACGGTTTAAGCGCTCATCATTCAGCGCAGTTCGTCCCCTCCCCTTCAAGGGGAGGGCTAGGGTGGGGATGGTTTTTCGCCCAATTTCGAGCCGAAAACCATCCCCCTCCTAACCTCCCCCTTGAAAGGGGAGGAACGGAACGATGCGTCGTTTACCGTTAAGCCCCGATGCGACAGCAGGAATCCAAACATGGCCGCCACCAAAACCGAAAAACACAAATCCCTTGTTCACGTCACAGCCGCCGACCTGCAAGGCCCCGGCGTAGTGTTTTGCCCCAACCCAAAAATGCCACTGTGGTCGGGGCATCCGAAGGTGTACCTTGACATGACGCACGGCGGTGAAGCGACCTGCGCCTATTGCGGCACGCATTACGTTTTGGATGGGCCTGCACCCAAGGGGCATTGACAAGTAGCCCGGTTGCTGTCAGCCAAGATCACGCTGGGTTCCAGTCGTCGCCACGGGTCAAACGCATCACCTCATTCCTTTTGCGCTTGACCGATGCTGAACCGCGCATCGCCACAATCGGATCGGCCACACGACGTACGGTCGAGTTCGCCGCCGAAATCGCAACTCGACCATCTGGCAAAGGCTCAAACTGAACGCGCTACCCGGCAGACAACCCGAGAAAATCGCGAATAGGCTTCGGGACGGTGACTTGGCTTTTTACCCTGAGGGCAGAGTTCATGGGCTGGCAAGGTGTTACGAACCGGGAGCGTAATGCGCTCCAATATTGACGTTGTTCCGCTACCCGCGCTAGGCGACGTCTGGAGGCCAGCGTAGAGACCGCGAGACCGCTTAATCCGGCGACGCAAAACCTCTCAACACAGCCAAACGATTCGAGTCTGGCGGTGCCTCCAGGAAACTTGGAATAGTCCGTTCAGTCCGCTGCGGTCGACGCAGAAATTCCGTCGGCCACTCCGCGATGCGCTCCTGCCTGACGTGAACGTACTCGCCCTCCTCTGGTTCGTCGATGTATTCACGCTGAAGGATGAGCGCGAGCGGCTCCTCAGCATTTTCCAGTTTTTTGGATGCGATCAACGCCTCCTCGTAGTCTGCAAAGGCGTAGTAAAAATCACCGTCCGCAGAGTGACACCAAACACGGTACTCCAGAACAGCGTCCCAGACATAGCCGCCGCCAGCCTTCGCCAACGCCGGGTACTCGCCAACCAGCTCAGGGTCAATGGCGGAGGGAAGTTTAGCGACAGAACTCATTTTTTGAAATTTTTCGCGTGAAGGAAATCTTCGTATTCCGGTACAACAGTCTCTTAGCCAAAGTCACTAACGCTTCTTCGCTTCTCGCTCAGCTTCAAGCAACGCTTCCGCCGCCAGCTCAGCCAACTTCACCTCCAACGCCTCAAGCTGCAACCCCCGCGTCTCGGGCGTCTCAACCGTAATCCGCCCGAGCGTCCCGTTGCGGTAATCAAGCAACAAGGTCACCGCCGCTTTTTCGTAATCCGCGCCGCCGCCTTTGATCCGGAAGCTTCGGCGGTGGGCGACGGCTTCGATGACGCCGGGGCCGTCCATGCCGTCGAGCTCAATGCCGTATCGGGCGACTAGCGACTCGGGGTAGCGGGCTAGCAAAATTTCGGCGAGGTAGGTGGCGACTTCTTCATCGATGTAGGCATTTACGCCGACTAAATGATTCGCGGCGAGCAGCAAGCCATCGGTCTCCAACGCGATTTTTGGCCACATCAAACCGGGGGTGTCAAAGAGCCATGTGCCGTCGGCCAATTCGTAGCGTTTGATGAGTTTGGTGATCGCGGGTTCGTCGCCTACGTTGGCGATTCGCTTATTCAAAATCGCGTTGACGAGTGTGGATTTGCCAACGTTTGGAACCCCCATCATCATCACGCGAAGCCGCTTCAATGGGCCTTCGCGCAGCGGTGCGAGTTTGCGGGCTTCGGGCAACACTTTGTTGGATTCGCCTTGCTTTTTGCAAGACAGACCGATGGCGCGAACGCCCTCTTGCGCGTTAAACCACGAGAGCCATTGCTCGGTAATTTTTGGATCGGCGAGATCGATTTTGTTGAGGATTTTCAGCGCGGGTTTGTTCCGCGCTTGACGCATGGCGTTGATCGTGGGATTGACGCTGGCGGCGGGGCAGCGCGCATCGAGCACTTCGATCACTACGTCGACTTCGGCCAATCCTTCAGCGGCTTTTTTTTGTGCCGCCACCATGTGGCCGGGGAACCAGTTAATGGCCATAGGTGAGCTCCCCCGAAGTGCAGCAGGGTTCCTCCCCCTTCAAGGGGGAGGTTAGGAGGGGGATGGTTTTCTGCTCTGATCGCAGAGAAAACCATCCCCTCCCTAGCCCTCCCCTTGAAGAGGAGGGGACAGTGGAATGAGGACTCATCATCACGCCGCCCGCCTTGCCGCGCTCTCGCCCAGCATCGAAAGCGCTACAGCCTCCGCCACACGAATGCCATCAATCCCCGCCGACATGATGCCACCGGCGTAGCCAGCGCCCTCTCCGGCTGGGAAGAGACCCCGCACGTTCATGCTTTGCAAATCGTCATCGCGCCGCTTGATGCGAATCGGCGAGCTGGTGCGGGTTTCAACGCCGGTCAGCACCGCATCGTGGGACGCGAAGCCTTTGATCTGTTTCTCAAACTCAGGAATCGATTCGCGAATGGCGGTGATGGCGTAATCGGGCAAACTCGGTGCAAGGTCCGTCAAGTGAACGCCTGGTTTGTAGCTC
>JAAFHR010000385.1 GCA_013298455.1 Betaproteobacteria bacterium
CTTCGCTGCATTGATTTGAGCGCTTCGCGCTCGCCCCTATGATCCATAGCCCCCCCATCCGCACCCGCTTCGCGCCGTCACCCACGGGCACGCTGCACCTAGGCAATATCCGCACCGCGCTATTTGCATGGGCGTTTGCGCGTCACCACAAAGGTCAGTTCATCCTTCGAATCGAAGACACCGATTTGGAGCGCTCGTCGGACGCGAGTGCCGATGGTATTTTGCGCGACATGAAATGGCTCGGGCTCGATATTGATGAGGGCCCGTTTTTTCAAATGCAGCGCATGGATCGCTACCGTGAGGTGGTGGCACAAATGCTCGCCGATGGTCGGGCGTATCACTGCTACATGAGTGTTGAAGAACTTGATGCGCTCCGAGAGAAGCAAAAAGCCAACAACGAAAAGCCTCGCTACGACGGGCGTTGGCGGCCTGAGAACATCGCCAAACTCGGATTGAAAATTCCAGCGGGCGTTGATCCGGTGGTGCGTTTCAAGAATCCCGACGGCGGTGTGGTGGCGTGGGACGATGCGGTTAAAGGTCGCATTGAAATTGCGAACACGGAGCTTGATGATTTGGTGATCGCGCGGCCTGCGCCGGTGGGGCAAGTGGGGGTGCCGACTTACAACTTTTGTGTGGTGGTTGACGACATCGACATGCAAATTTCTCACGTGATTCGTGGCGATGGGCATGTGATGAATACACCGCGCCAGATCAATATTTTTCGAGCGATGGGCGTTGAGCCGCCAGTGTTTGGACACACGCCGACCGTGCTCGGCAACGACGGTGAAAAGCTCTCAAAGCGCCACGGCGCAACGGGTTTGAACGAATATGCTGCGAATGGTTTTCTGCCCGAAGCTGTGATTAACGGCCTTGCGAGACTGGGTTGGTCGCACGGCAACGACGAGATTTTTTCGCCGCAGCAACTCGTTGAGTGGTTCAACCTTGAATCGCTCACGCCGTCGCCCGCACGCTTCGATGCGGATAAGTTTGAGTGGTTGAATGGTGAGCACATTAAGCGGATGCCGATGGATCAGTTTGTCGCTAGATTCGAGCGCTATCTTCGCGAAGTCAAATTAGATACTGGCGAACGTCCTGGTTTTGCAGCGCAGTTCGATACAGAAGACGGACCGTCCATAAGTGCTGTCGCGGAGCTGCTACGTGATCGTGCGCCAACGCTTCGGAAACTTGCCGAAATGGCTCGATACTGTTTCGAAAACCCAGCTAATCAGCAGTCATCCTTTATTGACGCTTATCTTTCCGAACACCTCAACGACTCTAACAAACCTGCGATTGTCTGGATCAAAAATCAGCTCGCCGACGTGGAATGGACGAAGCCCTCCATTGCCGCCGTGCTCAAAGACGCGCAAAGCAGGTTCAACGTGAAGACGCCGCACGTGATGATGCCGCTTCGGGTTATGTTGACCGGAAGCGCGCAGGCACCAGCGGTGGATGCGTTGTTGATGACATTGGGGCGCGACGCGTCGTTGAATCGAATCACAGTGTAGGAGCGGCTTGCCGCGAATATTTGGCTACAAATTCAATGTGGCGCGGGATCGCACCATTCGCGGCAAGCCGCTCCTACAGGAAGATATCTGCACAACTTCAAACTTCGTCATTCCCGCGAAGGCGGGAATCTATCGTCGATGAAGAGCCATGCTCCAAGTGATTGATTTTGCTCAACTCACCATGGATTCCCGCCTGCGCGGGAATGACGAGACTGGGCGAACTCACGGCGATTCGCTGGTTGTGCGGAGGTGTCACAGACGCAACCACCGATACGCAGCGCCACAAAAAAGGCACCCGAAGGAGCCTTTTTCATGGGTGATACGTTCGTGAATTACGACCCGCCCACGTTGGTGAAGCGCGCCTCGGGGCGATCATCAGAGCGATGCACCGTGGTGACTTCTTTCTTCATCGCCCATGGACGCATCTGGTGATGCAGTGGGATGAACAGGTATTCATCGCGAATGCGGGTTAGCGATTCGGCGATCATCGCGTTACGTTTTGCGACATCAACTTCATTGGCCATCGCGTCGGACAGCGCGTCTACGCGAGCATCCGAGACCTTTGAGTAGTTGAAGTTGCCGTTGGCGCCAGTCGTACGAGTGCGAGCGAGCGATTGAATCGTGTACTGCGCGTCGTAGGTTGCTACACCCCATCCGAGCATGTAAATGTCGTGCTCAAACTTTTGCAGCTTCTGCGAGAACGTAGACATCGGCTCAGCTTGCAGCTTCGCTTTGATGCCGATTCGAGCCCACATCGCGATCAGCGCTTGGCAAATCTCTTCGTCGTTGACGTAGCGATTGTTCGGGCAGGCGAGCGTGAAGTCAAAGCCATTCGGATAGCCCGCATCAGCCAGCAATTTCTTCGCGCCTTCAACATCCAATTTCACGGGCACATCAAGCGCTGGCGTATTGCCGTTCACGCCCGGCGCAACCATCAAACCCGCTGGGATCGACAGACCACGCATGATGCGCGTTTTGATGGCTTCGCGATCGACGGCTTTATTGAGCGCTTCACGAACGCGCTTGTCTTTAAACGGATTCTTACCCTTCACGCTCGACGTTTTGAGCTCATCGCTACCCAAGTCCATCGCGATGTAAATCGTTCGGACTTCAGGACCATCGAGCACTTTGAGTTTGGGATCGCTGCGCAAACGAGTGACGTCTTGTGTAGGCAGATCGGTGAGCAGATCGATTTCGCCTGAGAGCAGCGCTGCAACGCGCGTTGCATCGGCTTTGATCGGTGAGTAGTTGACCGTTGTGACGTTGCCGTCTTTTTTGCCCCACCAACCGGCGTTGTTGGTCATCGTGACGCGGTTGTCAGGATTCCAGCCGGTGATCTGATACGGACCGGTGCCGTTCACATTGCGCGAGGCAAAGGTTTCCTCTTTGGCTTTGTAGTCTTGCACCTTCTCAGACTTGTTTTTCTCTGCCCATGTTTTGCTCATGATCCGAAAATCGATGATGTTTCGCAGCAAGATGGGTTGTGGCGCGTCAAGGATCATGTCGACGGTGAAGTCATCAATTTTTTTAACTTCTTTGATGCCCGTGACGTAAATTTGCATCGTGCCCTGTGGCTGCTTGATGCGGCCAAACGAGAAAACCACATCGTCAGCGGTGAAGGGCGAGCCATCAGCAAACTTCACGCCTTTGCGCAAATCAAAGCGCACTTGCGTCGGGCTGATGAATGTCCATTTGGTGGCGAGTGCGGGCTCAACATCCCGCTCTTGCTTGGCAGAGTAGCGAACCAAGCCCTCGTACGAATGCATCAGGATCGCGTTAGTTGTAGCATGATTTTGCGAGTGCGGATCGAGTGTGAGGATGTCGTTTTGTGCGCCCCATTTCAGCGGGGCGGCCATGGCGCTCATGGCCGCTGTGCCCAGTGCAACAGCGATTGCAATGCGTTTGAAGTGATTCATTAGTAACTCCGAAAATTCGAACTTAATACTGTAATGCAAATTCGCTATGCGTTTAGGCTCAAAACGCTAGGGTTATCCCGCCAGCTCCGCTGCAATTGGCGCTACACTGGGCGACAACATTGAACGCATCGAATGGGAGGTGACATGCAAATCGGCATCGTCAAAGAAACAGCACCGGGCGAAACCCGTGTGGCTGCCACGCCGGAAACGGTCAAAAAATTCGCTGCCATTCCCGGCGTAACGGTCGCGATTGAAGCAGGCGCGGGCGGCGCATCGAGTTTGCTCGATGAAGCCTACGCCGCCGCTGGCGCGCAAGTCAAAGCTAGCGCTTCCG
>JAAFHR010000386.1 GCA_013298455.1 Betaproteobacteria bacterium
AACGATACAACGCCACTCCCAGGCGGTGCTTGGACTTCAAATCTCCCGCGGAGACATTTATGCAACACTTCCAGACATTGCACTTCAACTGTGAATCCATCTTCCCGCCTGCGCGGGAATGACGAGTCGGGTCGAATTCGCGCTTAGCTGGCAGTTGTGCAGAGGTCTCTCAACCTGACAAATCGCCGAGTTGGGCGTTATCCCGAGGCCTGTTGATGGTCGTGTTGGGTTATTTGTTTGGTGCCCACTGAAATAAAGTTTAGGCGTAAGTAAATTCAATATCTGAAAAGCCACCAGTATTCGGTAAACGATAGGTAAATTAAAGACTTTCGCTAAATAGCTGACCTGCGTTCGACGCGATGTCTGGCCACGAGCGCCGCCGGGCATGTTCCACTTCGCGCCGGCCAAAAACTCAGAATCGTCGCAGTGCGCTAGGCAACGACAACAACGTACGCTACGCTTGCTTCGATTCGGCGACGCGCCTACGGCAACGTTGTCAACGCGGCGCGTTCAGACGACGTTGCCGAGGCGCAACGCTCGTCGTTAGGCTCAGCGTCAGCGCGTCAGCAACTGCGTCACACAACAATTTTTATTTTCAGGAGGCCCCATGCCCCGTCTTTTCTCTCCCACGCTGCTCCGCTCGCTCGGTCTGGCGGCGCTTCTTGGCGCAACAACCACCGTGGCACTGGCCGCCGATTTGTGGGTCTACAGTGATCGTGATTTCACGGGTTCGTTTGCGCGTCTGTCGCGCTCTGAGGGCAATCTCCCAACCGGCGCGGCGCGTTCGATGCGTGTGGCCAATGGCGTATGGGAAGCCTGTACCGGCGTGAACTTCACAGGTGAATGTCGCAAACTCACGACGGGCGATTACCGCGACGTGGGCGGTCGTTACGGCGAAGCGATTCTCTCGGTTCGCGATGTGACTTACGTGCAGGGCAACATTGGCTACGCGCCTCCGAAACTCCAGCTCTTCGAAGGTCGCCAGTACCGCGGCCGCACCTTGACGTTGGAGCAAAACATCCCCGATCTGGGCCGTGCAGGATTTGATGATCGCGCGTCGTCAGCCATCGTCACTGGCGGTACGTGGGAGCTCTGCACCGAGTACAACTACCGGGGTCGCTGCCAAGCGCTGCCGCCGGGACAATACACCGATTTGGGTGCGCAGCTCGACAATCGAATTTTGAGCGTTCGCTCGCTCGAAGCTCAGCGCCCGGTTGCACCGCCGCCACCGCAACCGCCCGCTCCAACGATGAACAACGATGTTTCGCCGTTGGTGGGTGCGATCGCTGGCGCCATCGTGGGCTCGCTCGCACAACCGGTTCAACCCGCTCAGCCAGTGCAGCCCGTGAACCCGTATGACCGCAGCCGCGTCGAGGTGTATGGCTCGCCCAATTTCACCGGCGTTGCGATGACACTCGATGGCGACATCACGAATCTTCGCGGCACGGGCCTCAACGACGCGATTCAATCAATGCGTGTGTTTGGCGGCTCGTGGGAAGCCTGCGAAAACAAGGATTTCGGCGGCGCTTGTTTGGTGTTTGGGCCCGGTGACTATCGCCGTTTGCCGCCACAGCTCGACCGCTCGATTTCATCGATTCGTCAGCTCACCCGAGAGCCAAACTGGGCGGGTGTCGTAGCGTCGGGGGCAACGTACCAGATATTTGACGCCAATGCGCCTCGCACGCGTCATCCAATGTGGATGTTTGAACACCCAAATTTTGCCGGTGCCACGCTGCGGGCGGTGGGTGACGTTCCCAGCATGGGCGGCATGAGCATGGATGACCGGACATCGTCAATCTTCATTAGCTGGGGTACGTGGCAGTTCTGCCAACACCCGAACTACACGGGGCGCTGTTTTACGGCGGGCCCTGGGCAGTACCCCGAATTGCCGGCGGGTATGAATGACAGCATTTCTTCCTTTAGGCGCATCCAATAGCGTCCGGAGGGACACAGATGCCGCAATTCCAGCTCACGCCGGGGCAAACCATCGCGGTGGTCGGGCTCTCTGCCAAACCGGATCGCCCGAGCTACGATGTGGCTCGGGTGATGCAGCAGGCGGGGTTTCGAGTGATTGGCGTGAATCCACAGTATGCCGGTGACACGATCTTAGGCGTTACGTGCGTCGCTGCACTCGCCGATGTTTCGCATCCGATCGACATCGTGAATTGCTTTCGCCGCAGCGATGAGATCCTCGACGTGGCCACGGCCGCCACGAGTCTCGTGCCAACGCCGAAAGTGCTGTGGATGCAGCAGGGCATCGCAAATCCAGAAGCCCGCGCCGTTGCAGAAGCGGCTGGGATTTACGTCGTTGAAAATAGCTGCATCAAGATCGCATTTTTGAATCAGCGCTGAATTCGCTTGACCCCGCCATTTCCACGGAATTCACACCATGAAATCACTCTCCACCGCTCTGCTCGCCGCGAGCTTGATGCTCTGCGCCAGCTTCGCGACCCTGACCCACGCGAAAAGTACCTGCTCGCTGAAGGAATCGATCACGGTCGCCGATTTACCCAAACAGGGTCGCGACACGCTAGCGCTCATCGATTCAGGCGGCCCGTTTCCGCATGATCGTGACGGCATCACCTTTAGCAATCGCGAAAAAATTCTGCCCAAAGAAAAGCGCGGCTTTTATCGCGAGTACACCGTTCGCACACCTGGCGTGAAACATCGCGGCGCGCGCCGTATCGTCTGTGGTGGCGCGCAGTGCTACTACAGCGACGATCACTACCAATCATTCAAATGCATCGCCCGCTAAGCGCCAGGATTTCTCTATGAAAAACGCTATTCATTCGTTCAACACAGAAACCACGCTCACGCTCGATCTCAAAGGCGTTCGGAGCAAAAAAGCCTTGATGGAAATGCTCGGTACCGCGCTCAAATTGCCCAAGCACTACGGACAAAATTGGGACGCCTTCGCCGATTGCATCATGGACGGAGATTGGGCCAAATCCAGCGGCTACACCGTCGTAGTGCTCGATGCAGCCGCCGCCAAAAAGCGCTTCGGCGAAGACTGGGACACACTCACCGACATCCTTGACGAAGCCTGCGATTGGTGGGGTGAACGGGAGAAGGCGTTTCATGTGGTGATGGCGTAGGGTGGAGGCCTCAGCTCAGCACACAAGCGTCGTTTCATCGCCAGCGCCCGCAGGGAAAGCGCTCAAAATCCCGCGCTCGGTACTCGTCATCATCCACACCCCCGCCAAGGACGTACTGCTCATCGAGCGCGCTGACGTTGCAGGTTTTTGGCAATCAGTGACCGGCTCACAAGAGCCCGGCGAAACGTTCGCCGAAACCGCCGCACGCGAAGCGTTGGAAGAAACGGGCTTTGACGCGGCGACCTTCGGTGGCGTCCGGGATCTTCATTTCGAGAACGTCTACTGCATCTACCCACGCTGGCGGCACCGCTATCCCGAGGGCACGAAGCACAACCAAGAGCGATGTTTTGCGCTCTGCGTACCGGATCGCCTCGCGCCGATCCTTGCACCGAGAGAGCATGTTGCCTATGAGTGGCTGCCCGCCGAAGCTGCGGCAAAACGCGTGTTTTCGTGGAGCAATGCTGCGGCGATTCGCGCGTGGCGTTGAACCGTACAACACTATCGCTCAACGCCAATATTTATAAGGGCTAGAAACAGAAAATCAGCGCTTTCGAAAATTGTGTAAAAGCGTGCTTAGGCCAATAGCTGCAAGGCTTTTAGCAAAACAGTTGTACTGAAAAATGCGCTACCGAATTCCG